>DNLZ01000435.1:6057-7939 GCA_003488325.1 Planctomycetaceae bacterium | reverse complement strand
ACGCGATTGAGTTGGAGGCCGAATCCCGAGGCCGACAGCGACAGGGACGAGGCAAGGTCGCCGTTCGTACCCTGTGTCGATCGGACTGTCACGAAGTCGCCATCCGTATCGAGGAAGGAAAAAACGCCCGCGAGGGCGAGGCGGGGCTCGAGGGACTCAGGACGCGTGAGGCGGTGCTGGCGCATGGCGGGGTGGGCTCCGAGTGGGGTGAAACTGAGGGCAGGGGCGACGGGTTCAAAACTGCCGCTGCGATAAGGCAATCCGCATGCCAAAGACCACTCAATCGCCGGAACGCTCGAGCCGACGCGTTTCCTCGGTGTTTTCCCGGTCAAGTTGCCGGTCCGGCGCGTTGCAGAATGAGACAGCCAACGGGTTCCGCTTCAAGGTGCGGCGCGCGTCGCCGCGGAACGCCCCATGTCGTGCGTCCGGCTCCGCGAACGCCGGGTTTGCCCATGGCGGTCGGTTGGGCGGGTGTGTCTGCCTCACCGCGACTGCAACTCGAGCGTGATCGCACCCATTCCCTTCGTGACGTCGATTTCGAGCCCGCTCTCGGCCGGAGTCGCGTACTTCTTGGGAGTCACCCACTGCTCACGGACGTCGCCGGCTGCGACAGGGCCCGTGACTCCACCGACGTCGCTCAGCCCCACCATCGCGAACTTGGTCACGGCGACTCGATGACGCCCGATCAACGCACCGTCGCCCGTCTCGAACGTCGTGAGCGCAAACGATCCGTCATCGGCTGTGACTGCCCGCCCGGGCGTGCCGGAGGCGGGCTGAAAGAGCACCGTAGCACCGCCGAGCGGCATGCCGTCGAGCGTCACCGTCCCACCGACGGGTACGGTCGTCGGACGTCCAGGAGAACAACCGCACGTAAGGCCCACCGCCCAGACCAAGCACGTCAGCGCCGCAATCGCAGGTCGCGTCGGCCCGCGCGCCCCGGACGGCTCGCGCCGTGGGAGTGGGCTTGTCGTCATGGCATCACCATCGACTGGTTGTCCGCCTTGGCACCGAGCTGCTGGTAGAGATTGTGGTCGATCGATTCCTGCAAGAACCGCACCGATCCGTCGCCGAGCAGGAACCCCGCCCCGCCCGGATGCCGGGATCGATATCCGAGTTCGTAGTTCCAGTTGCAAGGTCGCCTGCAGCCGTCGGCGGACGCCGGCTCGCAGGTGTTGGTGTTGATCGGGACGAGCGTGCTGGTCAGGCCCTGGCCACTGTTGGATCGCAGCCAACCCTGCCGATGATGGTCGGAGCAGAGCGGCCGCATCTCGCCATAGAAGATCGTTTTCGAGAGCCCATCGGTCACGGATGCGACCGTGAATGCGATGCCCCGCCGGTTGAACGGCCCCGAGTGCTGCGCCGCGTTGCCATACAGCGACGGCGGAAACGCGGGGATCTGGTAGGCATTGAGGGCGAGCGCCTGGGCGCACGAGCAGGCCCCGTTGTCCGCGTGGGCGGTCGGACCGCTGCTCGCGCTGTAATTGACGGCGGCGGTCTGCGTGCTCGTATCGACGAGCGGCCGGTCGTCGCTCGGGCACGTGAACACCGGCACGATCACGCCGCGGATCGGCTGCGACGTCCCGGGCATCGTCATGTTGTCCACCGCGACCGACCGGTTGTCGAATTCGATCGCACCATACAGCACGTCCTGCTCCATCCACGGCAGCAAGAGGGCGAGCCCCGAGCCCCGCATTCCGTCGGGCTGGGTGCTGGAGTAGTGGGCTCCGTACGGCAGGACGTTCTTCTTGGCGTTCGCATATCCATGCACGCCGAGACCGATCTGCCGCAGGTTGCTCGTGCACACCGACCGCCGCGCCGCTTCACGGGCAGACTGCACGGCCGGCAGCAGGAGGCCGATGAGAACCGCGATGATCGCGATCAC
>DNLZ01000435.1:0-5760 GCA_003488325.1 Planctomycetaceae bacterium | reverse complement strand
GATCGCGATCACGACGAGCAGTTCGACCAGCGTAAACGCGCGATGCCGACGGCCGGAGCCATCCGACATGGACTTCACGATCATGCCTCCTCGTGGGCTGAGAGCCGCTCGGGGATGGGCGATGCCGCTCCCGACGAGATCTCGTTCTCCACCCGGAAACCTTTTCAGAAGTTTAACGGCCTGCGGATCAAGTCGTCCGCCGCGGGATGCGGCGGACGAGAACCCAGAAAGCACCTCGGCTTGTCCGCGGTTCTTCATCGCGGAAAAAGCCCTGGAAAGGCTTTTTCCACGGCCAGTGAGCATCGCGCGGGGGGCCGAGCGCCACCGGTTCGGGCGGGGCTCGTCGCCGTGAGCGATCCCCCTCATCGACGCAACGGCCGTTGTTTTCCGGCCGAGGTTCGCCGGAAAGTCTCCCCGTCACGCGGTGGTCGAGCGGTGGAGCGTGCCGCAAAGCCGCTCGTCGGCCCCTCCCCTGTGGCGCCGTGTCGTGTGGCGGTACGCTTTCGCCGCGGGCACGGTCTCGCTGGCCGTTATGGGGCGCGTGTCCCGTCCCCGGCCGGCATCCCGCCATCCCCGCCCCACGGCAGTGCCGATGTTCGCTCCCGTTCGAGGTCAGCCCGACTTTCCCCAGATCGAAGCCGGGATTGCCGCGTTCTGGCGGGATCACGGCGTGTATCGCAAGTCGCTCGAACTGCGACGCGACGGCCCGCGATTCGTGTTCTTCGAGGGGCCTCCGACCGCCAACGGAATGCCGCATCCCGGCCACTGCCTCACCCGGGCCATCAAGGATCTCTACCCCCGCTACCGCACGATGCGCGGGGAATTGTGCGAGCGCAAGGCGGGCTGGGACACCCATGGCCTGCCCGTCGAGGTCGAGGTCTGCAAGGAGATCGGGATCCATTCGAAGGCCGAGATCGAGGCCTACGGCGTCGAGCCCTTCATTCACAAGTGCCAGGAATCGGTCTGGCGCTACATGAAGGAGTGGGAGACGCTCACCGAGCGGATCGGGTTCTGGATCGACCTCTCGGATGCCTACGTCACCTACCACCAGAGCTTCGTCGAGAGCGTCTGGTGGGCGCTCGCCACGCTCTTCGACCGCGGTCTTCTGTATCAGGGGCACAAGATCGTCTGGTGGTGGGCGCAGGGAGGCACGGCGCTCTCCAGCGGCGAGGTCGGCCAGGGCTACAAGGAGGTGGCCGACCCGAGCGTCTACGTCGCCTTTCCGCTCGTCGACGCCGCCGGACGCCCGACGAACCGCAGCCTCGTGGCCTGGACGACCACGCCCTGGACGCTCCCCTCGAACCAGTTCGCCGCGGTGAAGGCGGACCTCGACTACGTCGTCGTCCGCGAGGCGGGGAGTGCGGATCAGGCCGAGTTCATCGTCGCCGAACCGCTCGCCGACAGCCTCGGCGAGAAGCTGAAAACGGCCTTTGACATCGTGGAACGCCTGAAGGGAGCCGCGCTTGTCGGGCGGTCGTACCTGCCCCCATTCGACACGTTCCGCAAGGCCGGCCCGCCCGAGTCGGCCCCGCTCGCCGCCGGCGGCAGCGACACCATCGGCTGGCGGATCGTCGCCGCCGATTTCGTGACCACCGATTCGGGCACCGGCATCGTGCACGTCGCCCCCGCCTTCGGCGAGGTGGACTACGGCGTGCTCGTCGCCGAACAGGCGCGGTTCGTCCCCGGGAGCGGCCCCGCGCTCCTCAACTGCGTCGCCCCCGACGGCACGTTCACCGACGCGTTTCCGATGGGAAGCGGCCGGTTCGTGAAGGAGTGCGACCGTGACATCGCCCGCGACCTCCGGGCCCGCGGCCTGCTCGTCCACCAGGAGCAGTACGTCCACGACTACCCGTTCTGCTGGCGGGCCGATGCCGACCCGCTCATCCAGTATCCGCGGAAGAGCTGGTTCATCCGCACGAGCCAGTTCCGCGACGCGATGCTCGCGAACAATGCGGCCATCACCTGGCTGCCCGAGCACATCAAGGACGGCCGGTTCGGCAACTTTCTCGAGACGAACGTCGATTGGGCCCTCTCCCGCGAGCGGTATTGGGGCACGCCGCTGCCGATCTGGGAGTGCGAGTCCACCGGGAGGATGGAGGCCGTCCCCTCGTATGCCGCGCTCCTCGCGAAGCCCGGCATCGCGGGCACCGACGTGTTCACGAGGGCCAAGGCCGCGAACCCGCAGCTGTCGGACGACCTCGCGGTGCACAAGCCCTACATCGACGCGGTGACGTACGACTCGCCCTTCGCGACGGGATCCCGGATGCGGCGGGTGCCGGAGGTGATCGACTGCTGGTTCGATTCCGGAGCGATGCCCTTCGCCCAGTGGGGCTGGCCGCACTCGGGCACCACCGAGTTCGAGGCCCAGTTTCCGGCCGACTTCATCTCGGAGGCGATCGACCAGACGCGGGGCTGGTTCTACAGCCAGCTCGCCATCAGCACGCTCCTCTTCGGGCGAACGCCCGGGAACAGCCGGCCCGACGACACGCAGGCGCCGTATCCCCATCCCTTCAGGACCTGCATCGTCCTCGGCCACATGCTCGGCGAGGACGGGCAGAAGATGAGCAAGAGCCGGCGCAACTACAAGGAGCCGAAGGTGATCTTCGACACCTACGGCGCCGATGCCCTGCGGTGGTACTTTCTCGCCGGCCAGCCCCCGTGGACGAGCATCCGCTACAACGAGCGAGCCATTCGCGAGAGCATTCCCGAGTTCCTGCTGCGGCTCTGGAACGTCTACTCGTTCTTCGTCATCTACGCCCGGATCGACGGCTTCGATCCGGCGGCCCTCACCGCCGGCGTGGACGATCGCTCGCTCGCGGTCATGCGCGGCACGAAGCCGGTGAACCAGTATGGCGAGCTCGATCGCTGGATGCTCTCCGAGCTGCACGCCACCGCCGCCGAGATGGTGACGCGGCTGGATGCATTCGACCACTTCGGGGCCGCACAGCGACTCTCCGCGCTCGTCGAGGCGGTGAGCAACTGGTACGTGCGCCGCAGCCGCGAGCGATTCTGGGGGGCCGGCAGGGCCGATCGCGGAGCGGAGGGCAACGAGGACAAACTCGACGCGTACTGGACGCTCTACCAGACGCTGCTCACCATCGCGAGGCTCGCGGCGCCGTTCGTGCCGTTCGTCACCGAGGAGATCTGGCGGAATCTGGCGGTCGCTGGCGGCGGTGACGGCCTGCTGCCGGAAAGCGTCCACCTCGCCGACTATCCGACCGGCGACCCCGCGTGCATCGACGCCGACCTCGTCCGTCGCATGGCGCTCGTCCGGGAGATCGCCTCGCTCGGACGGGCCGCCCGGTCGGCCGAGAAGCTCAAGGTCAGGCAGCCGCTCGCGCGGGTCGAGGTCGTGCTCGCGGAGTGTGCCGCGGGTGACGAGGCCTGGCTCGCGGCACATGCCGACCTCGTCTGCGACGAGCTCAACGTGAAGGGCTTCGAGATCTGCCGTGAGCCCGACCGGTACATCACCCGCTCGGTCCAGCCCGACCTCAAGAAGCTCGGGCCACGGCTCGGCAAGGATCTGCCGAGGGCACGCGACGCGATCGCGAAGGCGGACGGCGACGCCCTGCTCGCGGCACTCGCCCGTGACGGCCGCGTGACGGTCGCGTGGACGGGCGGCGAGGCGACGCTCGAGCGGGAGGATCTGCTCGTGCGCACGAGCGCGAGGCCGGGCTGGGCGGCGGCGGAGGGCCGGCAGGCGGTGGTCGTCGTGTCCACCGAACTGACGCCGGGACTCGTGGCCGAGGGGCTCGTGCGCGAGGTGGTCCATGCGGTGCAGTCGCATCGCAAGAGCCTCGACCTCGAGTTCACCGATCGGATCGAGCTCGTGTTCGCGACGGAGTCCCCCGACCTGCGTGCCGCGATCGAGGCCCACCTCGACTACGTCGCCGCCGAGACGCTCGCGACGCGGGTGTCGTTCGGTGCGCACGACGGGCCGATCATCGACGTGGATGGTCACGGCCTGGGGATCGGCCTCCAGGTCACGCACCGCGCGGGAGGCGCGGCTGTCGATGCGGCCGCCGACGTGGGAGGCCGGCCGTGAGCGACCCCGCCGCGCCGCTGAATCTCGCCGTGCTCGTGTCGGGTTCGGGCCGCACGCTCGAGAATCTGCTCGAGCGCATCGCCGACGGGCGGCTTGCAGCCCGCGTTGGGATGGTCGTGTCGAGCCGGCCCGACGTGCGCGGCGTCGCCATCGCGAGGCGGGCGCACGTTCCGGTCGCCGTGCTGCCGCCCGCCGGGCGCGCCCGCGACGAGTGGAGCGCGGCGGTGTTCGGGGCCTGTCGCGACGCGGCGGCGGATCTCGTGGTCATGGCCGGCTTTCTCCACCTCATCGACATCCCGCCCGACTTCGTCGATCGGGTCATCAACATCCATCCGTCGCTGCTGCCGGCATTCGGGGGCCGCGGGTTCCACGGGATGCACGTCCACCGCGCCGTGCTCGAGCGAGGCTGCACGATCTCCGGCTGCACGGTCCACCTGGTCGACGCCGAGTACGATCACGGCCGCATCCTCCTGCAGCGGGCCGTGCCCGTCCTGCCGGACGACACGGCCGAGTCGCTCGCGGCGCGAGTCTTCGCCGCCGAGTGCGCCGTGTTGCCGGAGGCGATCGCCAGGATCGCGACGGCGGCCCGTCGGTCGGCCTCGTATCATTCGCAGACCATCCTCCCCGAGGCTTCCGCATGCACCGTTCACTCGGCCACCTGATCGCCGATTCGCTCCAGGTCTCGCTCGGCTACGCAGAGCGGCTCCTCGCCGGCGTCCCGGCCGAGCGGTTCGCACGCTTCGCCAGCCCCGGCGGCGCGGTCATCGCGTCGAATCACCCGGCGTTCATCTACGGTCACCTGAGCCTCTATGCACCGCGGGTGCTGCGTCAGCTCGGGCACCCGGCACCGGCGATCCCGGAGCACTTCGAGACCCGTTTCTCGAAGGACGCGACGTGCGTCGACGACCCGGATGGCGACCTGTATCCGCCCCGGGACGAGATCGTGGAGTTCTTCCTCGAAGGCCACCGAATGGTCACCGCGGCCCTGCGCAGCACGCCCGACGAGGTGTTCGAGCGGCCGAATCCCTCGGAGGGACGCATGCGCGAATTGTTTCCGACGATCGGTTCGGTGCAGACGTTCTACTGCGGCGGCCACCTCATGATGCACCTGGGCCAGATGAGCGCGTGGCGACGGATGGAGGGGCTGGGGGCGGCGTGAAACCGAGGTGTCGCCAGAAGGCGATCGCGTCGGACCAGGCCGTATGGGTCTCGACCCATACCTCCGTTCCCCCGAGCCGTCGCGCCTCGTCGACCGCGACCTGCACGAGCGCTGTGCCGACCCCCGAGCGACGGGCGGAAGGGGCGACCACGAGCCAGCCGATCGAATGACGCGGCTTTCCCGGCGGGCCTGCCGTCACGAGAGTGACGAGTCCGATGGCACGGCTGGAATAGGTCGCGTCCCACGCGAGCCACGCGGCCACGGTCCGGCCCGGCCGTGATACGACCGCGTCGGCGAGGCCCCGCCCGGTCATCGCCCGCCGGCCGGGGGCATCAGCCGCGCACGCCGCTGCGAGTTCGTGGATCGCGTCGGCGTCGCCTGCTGCCACGGGTGTGACCCGCCCGCACAACCCCTCCAGTCCCGATATGCCGGGCAGGTTGACGCTGCGCGACAGGTGCACGATCGGAATACCGGTGTCCTTCATGGGCGGACGCTTCGAGCAAGTCTTACGCAGTCGTAGCGACGACGGGGCAGACCAAGGCGGGTAGGCGAAGGG
>DNLZ01000131.1:10181-13273 GCA_003488325.1 Planctomycetaceae bacterium | reverse complement strand
CTCCCACGACGTACCCGGCGACCGCCGCCACGACGGCGAGCAGGATCGCCATGCCCAGATCGAAGGGCTGCACGAGGACGTCCGACCGCAGCCCGTGCATCTTGAAGACGAAGTCCATCACGCGCTGCCCCTGCCCGACCGCCACCAGCAAGGACCACACGACGTGCCACGCCGCCATCACCACCGCGAGCACCACGCCGAGCCGATTCGCATCGATCGATCCCATGGCCAAGCCCTCCCCACGACGTCGATCATCACCGTGCCGCGATCTCCCGCGGCGGCTGACGTCGCCCCCGGCTCCGTGCGCTCGGTGAACGCTACGGCTCACTTCTGACAGGGTCCAGCCACCGCGGGTCGTCTCACCTTCGGCGCGCCCAGCCGCCGCTCGCCAAGTCGGCACAAACGTGTCACACTCGCCGCTCGCGCCGGGCGGGGTCCGGCTTCGCACTCCCAGGAGCCCACCATGTCGGCGGCCGTTCGGAATGGAGACACTGCCTTGCCGCCACGCTTCGCCACCCGGCTCACAGCCGCCGTCACCGCTCGTCACACACCGTCGTGCATCGGCCTCGACCCACGACTCGAGTCCCTACCACCGGCTGTCACGCAGGGCACCGATCCAGGAGATCCACGGTCGATCGCCGACGCGTTCCGCTCCTTCTGTCGCGATGTCATCGACGTCGTGGCACCGCTCGTGCCGGTCGTCAAGCCGCAGGTGGCCTGCTTCGAGGCGATCGGCCCGCACGGCATGCTCGCGCTCGCGGACGTCATCGGCCATGCGCGGTCCCGGGGGCTCCTGGTGCTGGCCGACGGAAAACGGGGCGACATCGGCTCCACCGCGGAGGCGTACGCCGCCGGCTGGCTCGGCGGTCCGTGGGCCGCCGACGCGCTGACGGTCAATCCCTATCTCGGCCTCGATTCGATCGAGCCATTCGTCGCCGCGGCCGAGGCGAGGCACGCGGGACTCTTCGTACTCGTGAAGACATCGAACCCCGGCAGCCGTGACTTCCAGGACCTTGCATCCTCGGGCCGGTCGATCTACGAGCACGTGGCGGCCGGCGTCGAACAGCTCGCCGCGCGCACGGCCGCGGGCGGGACGTACGGAGATGTCGGCGCCGTCGTCGGCGCGACCTGGCCCCGGCAGCTCGATGAACTGCGGGCGGCGATGCCCCACACGTGGATCCTGGTGCCGGGCTTCGGGCGTCAGGGGGGCCGGGCCGCGGATGTCCGCGGAGCCTTCCACGCAGACGGCCTCGGCGCGCTCGTGGTCAGCGCCCGCGACGTGATCTTCGCCCACGCACGCCCGGAGATGAACGCGGGTCTCGCCGAGGCGCAGTGGCAACAAGCCGTGGAGCGGGCCTGCCGCGACATGATCGATCGCCTCGCCGACGACACGCCCGCCGCCGCGCTTCGTGACTGATCACGCGACCGGGGGCGTCATTCCGCAGGCACCCTCGAGGCCCCGGAGAACGGGCGGCGCGCACCGTCACGCGGCCTGCACGCCCTCACGCCCCGGCGGCAAGCAGCCGGGCCACGAGCGGCAGCAGCTGCTTTTTGCGGCTCACGACGTGCTCCAGTTCGTACAGGCCCCGGTCGAGCCGCGGGTAGTTGATCTCCTCCCAGCCGTCGGGCTCCCGCGAGAGCAGGAGCACCGAGCCGTTGCTCACGACATCGGTCACGAGCAGAGCCGAGAAGTCGAGCCGCTGCCGCACCGAGTAGTCCTCGAGGGCCGCACGCAGGTCCTCCTTGCGTTCCCAGAACAGGTCGAAGCCCGTCTCCTCGATCTGCGAGATGGAGAAGCGCACGCCGTGCTCCGTGAACTCCTTGCAGTCCTCACGAATCACGTCGCCCGGGGCCTTCGATCGCAGGGCCGAACCGACGGCGAAGAACTCGCGCGCGTGCTCGGCGAGGTCGATGCCGCACTGCGTCCCGAGCCACGCGAGCACGTCGCGGTCGACGTCGGTGGTGGTCGGGGATCGAAGGTGGAGCGTGTCGGAGATGATTCCGGAGGCCATGCAGAGCGCGATGCCCCTGCCGGGGTCGATTCCCGCCGCGCGAAACTGCCGGGCGACGAGGGTGCAGGTCGAGCCCACCGGCTCGTTTACGAAGCGGATCGGCTGCGTGGACGTGAGGCCACCGCCGAGTCGGTGGTGGTCGAGCACCTCCACGATCTCCGCCTCGTCGGCACCGGCCACCGCCTGGCCGAGCTCGTTGTGATCCACGAGCACCAGCTGCGGGCGGGGGGGATTGAGCACGTCGGTCTTGAACGCCATGCCCACGAGACGACCGTCGTCACCCACGACCGGAAAGACCGGCTGCGTGGACCGCTCGACCGAGCCGCGGACCTCCGCGACCGTGGCCTTCGCCGGGAGCGTGAGCACGCCGGCCTCGACCACGGGATCGATGAACTGCGACGACTTCAGCCGCAGGGTCGTGTTGACCGTATCGAAGGGACTGAGGATCACCGAGACGCCGCGGGCGTGCGCCAGTTCGACGAGTCCCTTCGAGAGCCTGTAGCCGCCGGTGACCACGAGCGCCCGCACCCCGTGCTCGATGGCCGGCAGCTGGATCGTCGGCCGGTCCCCGCAGACGACGACGAGCTGCGCGTTGGGATACGCCTCCATCCGCTCCGTGAAGCCCTCGGAACTCATCGCCCCGACCATGACGAGCAGCTCGTCGCGTCGCGAGGGATCGATGACGTGCTGGAACGAGCCTCCGAGCACGTTGCACATCGTGTGCAGGCTCGTCTCGACCGTGCGGGCCCGCCGCGCGTCCGTCGCGTCCCGAAAGAAGAGGTCCATCAGGTCGAGGACGGAGATCACTCCGACGACGCGGCGCTCGGCATCGACGACCGGCAGCGCCCGCAGCTGTCCTTCGCGCATGCGCTGATAGGCGTCGTGAAAGGAGTCGCCGAGGGCCGCCGTGACGGTGTCACGACGACACACGTCCTCGATCTGGGGGCGCACGTCCATCACGATCCGCGGTGGTGGCAGGCCGGCCCGGTCGAGCACGAACGCCGTGCGGGGATTCGGCGCTCCGCAGCATGCGGCCACCGCGTCGGGCCGCGTGGTGCGCTGCAGCAGATCGGCGTAGGC
>DNLZ01000131.1:1095-9782 GCA_003488325.1 Planctomycetaceae bacterium | reverse complement strand
CGGTGGACTCAGGTTTCGCCGGGCGCCTGCAGCCAGCATGCCAGCGAGGGATCCCACGGCAGGATCTCGGCCGCCTGGAAATAGAGGGCGATCTCGCGCTCGGCGGATTCGGGCGAATCGGAGGCGTGCACCAGGTTCATCTGACGGCTCGAGGAATAGTCGCCCCGGATCGTGCCCGGAGCGGCTTTCAGGCCACTCGTCGCGCCGAGCATCTCGCGCACCACGCGGACGACCTCGGGCCCGCTGAAGACCGCACCGATGACGGGCGACGCGGTGATGAACTGTTCCAGCCCGGGGTAGAACGGCTTCTGCACGTGTTCGGCGTAATGCTGCTTCGCGAGCGCGGGCGTGATCCGCAGCAGCTTCAGGGCGGCCAGTCGGAGCCCCTTCTCCTCGAACCGCGTGAAGATGCGGCCGAAGAGGCCGCGCTCCATGCAGTCGGGTTTGAACATCACAAACGTGCGCTCCATGCAGCCTGTGCTCCCCGAGAACAAACCAGAGGCGAAACCAGCGGCGAATCGATGGTGGACCCGGCTCCGCATCCGGGACACCACTTCCACGACGGCCGGAGTGTATCGCGGACCGCGCCGGGCGCGCATACCGGCTGCGTCGCTCCGCGGGACCGATCAAACGCCCGGATTCAGCCGCCGATGGGTCCGGCACGGAATGGCTCGGGCTGATCGGGCTTGAACCGGACGGCGACGCCCTCTAAGGAGTTCCCATGCGGCGGCGGTGGCCGGTCGCCGGAGACACACGACGAGGGCGTGCTCGTGGTGGTCCTGCGTCACGGCCCGACCCCATGCGAGGGGTCCAACATGCTTCGCCTCACTGCCTGCCACAGCGCCGTGTGGTGCGCCGTTCTCGCCTGCGCGGCGTCGGCTCGCGCCGTCGACCCGTCGCCCGCCACCGTCGCCCATTTCACGCGGCGCGTTCAGCCGCTGCTGCTCAACGCCTGCGCGGCGGGAGCCTGCCATGGCCGTCCCGACGCGCCCGTCCTGCAGATCGAGCGCGCCGCCGGCCGGACCGGCGTGAATCGCCAGCTCACGCTCGCCAACCTGCACGCGTTTCTCGACGTCGTCGGCGCCCGACGGGATCCGAGCGAACTGGTCGCGCTCCTCGCCCGCAGGCATCCGGCATCGGCTCCCGCCGGGGCGTTCGCCGCCCGCCCCCTCTCGAGCGAGCAGCGCGCGACGCTCGAGACCTGGCTCGACATGGTCCGCGCCGAAGAGGCCCGGCCGCAGCCCCAGGGAGCGATCCAGCTCGCATCGGGCATGGAGGACGCCGGGCAGCCGTCGCGACCCAACCGGTTGCGGGCGCTCCTCGATGCCGCAGCCCAGCCGCCGACGCTCCCACCTCCCGAGCAGCCGCGCGGCCTCATCTTCGGCCCCATCGATCCGCCCGACGATTCCGCGGAGGAGCCCTGAGCCCGCTCAGAGCTGCAACCGTCCTGCGATCACGGCCTCGAGAAACGGACGGTTTCCCGAGAGTAGTTCCGGATGCTCGATCATCTCCTCGGCGGAGAGCCAGAGGATCTCGCTGACCTCGACCGGATGCGGCGTGAGCCGACTGGCGTCCACCAGCGTGGCCGTCCACCACGCGAGTTCGGTGCCCCAGGGCGACACGCTCCGCCAGACGCACGCCACCGCCGCGACCTCGGCCGCAACCTCCTCGCGACACTCCCTGACGACGGCTTCCGCCTCCTCCTCGCCCGGTTCGATGTGACCTCCGGGGAAGCAGATCGTGCCGCCGGCGGCGACGCCCGGGCCGCGGCGAATCGCCAGAAACCGGCCGCCGCGCCGCGCGATGGCGATGACGCCGCGACGGCGCCCCGGCTGCGCGGCTGCGGCCGACTGCGCGGTTCCCGTCGGCACGTCCATGGTGGCTTCCTTCCTCGTCACGAGGATGCCGTCGCCCGATCGACCACCGCTGCCCGGGAGCGGCGACGCGGATAGACTCTCCGCGTAGGATATGGCACTCGCGGCGGCGGGCCACTCCGGCTGCCGGGTTCTCCCCGGCGGCCACCACGATCCCGCCGCGTCGTGCCCCGTCGTGGGACCCGGGAGCGGTACCGCGGGCCGGTGCCGATTTCCTTCCGCAGCATCCCGGGTTCCTCTTCACCCCTCGCGTTCCGTGTCATTCCTCGAGCAGCCATGAGCAGCGCCCCAGGCCCCAAGGGTCCCCCCAACGTGCCCCCCGTGCTCGGCAGGCCGCTCGGCATGCCGATGGTGGTGCTTCTCATTCTCGCAGCGGTCGCGCTGGCGACGTTCATCACCGGCAACGTGGCCAGCACGAGGGCCCCGCTTCGCTACGACGAATTCGTCGAACAGGTCAGGCAGGGGAACGTCGCCGAGATCACGCTCACCGGCGATCATCTCGAGGGCACGCTCACGAAGCCGCTCGAGCCGGATGAGGCCGCCGGCCGCAAGGGAGGGACGGCCTTCGAGCTCGACCTCAACCCCTACCTGCGCGAGGGCTTCGACCGCCTCATGCAGGAGCACGAGGGCATCCGCAAGACGAGCCGCACGCCGGCCGACGGCACCGGCGTCTTCATGGCCCTCTACCTGCTCGTGCCGCTGCTGCTCATGGGTGGACTCTGGATGACGCTGCGTCGAGCCCGCGATCCGCTCGGCAACACGAGCTTCCTCGGCGGCTTTTCCAAGTCCCCCGCGAAGCGATACGCGGCCGGCGAGAAGCAGGTGACGTTCGCCGACGTCGCCGGCCTCGAGCAGGTGAAGGCCGACCTGCAGGAGATCGTCGAATTCCTGAAGGACCCGAAGAAGTTCCAGCGGCTCGGTGGCCGTGTCCCCAAGGGCGTGCTCCTCATGGGGCCGCCGGGCACGGGCAAGACGCTGCTGGCCCGGGCCGTCGCCGGCGAGGCGGGTGTGCCGTTCTTCTCGATCTCGGGCAGCGAGTTCATCCAGATGTTCGTCGGCGTGGGCGCGTCCCGCGTGCGCGACATGTTCAAGACGGCGAAGGACGCCTCGCCCGCCATCCTCTTCATCGACGAGATCGACGCGGTGGGGCGGGTGCGGGGCGCGGGCCTCGGTGGCGGCCACGACGAGCGGGAGCAGACGCTCAACCAGATCCTCTCCGAGATGGATGGCTTCAGTCCCTCCGAGAGCGTCATCGTGCTGGCTGCGACGAATCGCCCGGACGTGCTCGATCCGGCGCTCCTCCGCCCGGGGCGGTTCGACCGCCACGTCACCGTCGACCGCCCCAACCAGAAGGCCCGACTCGAACTCTTCAAGGTGCACACCCGCGACGTGCCGCTCGCCGCCGACGTCGACCTCGACAGGCTCGCGCACGCCACCGTCGGCCTCACCGGCGCCGACATCCGCAACCTCGTCAACGAGGCAGCCCTCTGGGCGACGCGGCACGACAAGTCGGCCGTCGACTCGGCCGACTTCGACTATGCCCGGGACAAGGTGCTGATGGGGCCGAAGCGCGAGGAGATCCTCACCGGCCACGAGAAGAAGATGACGGCCTACCACGAGGCGGGACACGCGCTCGCGGCGTGGCTGCTCCCGGGCGTCGACAAGCTGCACAAGGTGACGATCATTCCCCGCGGCCGGGCGCTCGGCGTCACGCAGCTCGTGCCGGAGGAGGATCGGATGAACATCGGCGAATCCGACCTCGCCAACCGTCTCGCCTTCATTCTCGCCGGACGCGCCGCCGAGAAGCTGATCTTCGGGGAGTACTCCGCCGGTGCCGAGAACGACCTCGTGCAGGCCACGCGGATCGCCCGCAAGATGGTGGCCCACTGGGGGATGAGCGAGCGACTGGGTCCCGTCTCGTGCCAGAGCTCCCACGAGCATCCGTTCCTCGGCCGCGATGTCTACGAGCAGCGCGAGTTCAGCGAGCGCACCGCGCAGATCATCGACGAGGAGGTCGCCCGCGTCCTCGGTGACGCCGCGGAGCGGGCCGCCCGGTTGCTCGCCGAAAACCGGGACAAGCTCGATCGCCTCGCGAGCGAACTCGAGGAGCGGGAGATGCTCGACGACACGGAAGTCGTGGAGATCATCGGACCAGCCACGCCGCGCCGGGTCGCCGAGCCGCCCGGGACGATCCAGGCCGCCCGCGACTCGCATGGCGGCTGACCCGCGGCCGTCTCCCATCGGCAGCCCACTCCGCCCCCGTCCCGGTCCTTTCCCAGGAGATCTCCCGTCGATGCTCGCCCATGCCGTCTATTTCGCGCTCCACGACCGATCGCCCGAGGCCCGCGGACGTCTCGTGGCCTCCTGCCGCGAACACCTCACGCAGCACCCCGGCACCGTCTTCTTCTCGGCCGGCACGGTCGCGGACTACGACCGCCACGTGAACGATCGGGATTTCGACGTCGCCCTGCTGATCGTCTTCGACTCCCGGGCATCGCACGACGCGTACCAGACCGCCGAGCGGCATCAGCGATTCATCGCCGAGAATGCAACGGGCTGGGCCAAGGTGCGGGTGTTCGACGCCGACGTCGAGTGACGCATCGCGTTCGTCACCTGCCGGCCTCGCGGCATGCCGAGCTGCACGTCGTCACGCCGGTGGCGTCCCGCCCGTCCGCCGCGGCAGCCCGTGTGTCGTTGCCAGCGCATGCAGGATCGCCGTGACGGTCGCGGCGCCGGAGGCCGCCATGTGGCAGACGTCCTCGGCGTCGGTCCGGTCCGGGGCGTCGGGCCGGGCGACGTTCGTCACCACCGAGCAGACGACGACACGCAGCCCCAGACGGTGGGCGACGACGACTTCCGGCACCGTGGACATCCCCACGACGTCGGCACCGGCGGCGCGGAGCATGCGGTATTCCGACCGGGTCTCGTACGAGGGGCCGGAGAGGAACGCATAGACGCCGCGTCGCGCCGGGAGGCCGGCCTCGCGAGCGGACGCGATCGCGTCGGCAGCCAGGGCCTCGTCGTACAGCCTCGTCGCGCAGGGTCGCACGGCCGATGCACCGCCGCCGATCGCCTCAGCCCAGGGACGCCGCACCAGATCGAGATGATCGCTCACGATGACAACCTCGCCGGCCCGCATGTCCGGACGCAGCCCGCCGGATGCGTTGGTCAGGAGGAGCGTGGTCGCCCCGAGTGCGGCCAGCAGTTCCACTCCCCGACCGAGGGCCTCCGGCGCGAATCCCTCGTAGCCGTGCACGCGCCCCTGCAGGATGGCGACGGGGATCCCCGCGAGCGTGCCACACACGATGCGTCCGGCATGCCCGGTGGCCGTCGAACGGCACAGCCAACCGGTATCGGCAGCCGCGATCGCGACCTGATCCGCGACCGTGTCGGCGACCGCACCCAGTCCCGTGCCGAGCACGACGCCGATCGCGGCCCTGCATTCGCGATCGGGCAACTTGGCCCACGCCCCGGCCATCCGGACCGCTCGCGCAGCCGCTCGCGCACCCGGACGGGGCGTCGTCGCACGACTCTCGGCTGGCTCCACGTCGTCTTCCGCCTCCATGCAGAACGGCCTTGCAGGGGACGATGGTCCCTCACCGCTCACTTTATATATCCTGTGAGCCGCTCACCCCGGGGCCGAAGGGGTGCCAGCCGCCCATTGATCCGCGGCCATGAAGTCACCCCTGGAAGCCACCTCCGATGCCCACCCGAGCCGAGCAGTTCGCGGGTCTCTCCGTCGCGATCGTCACGCCCTTCCGTGACGGCGCCGTCGACTACGAACGGCTGCGGGAACAGATCGATTTCCAGGCGGCGGCGGGCACGACCTGCATCTGCCCGGTGGGCACGACCGGTGAGTCGCCGACGCTCACGCACGACGAGCATGAGCGGGTGATCGCCGCGAGCATCGAGGCGGCGGCAGGCCGCATGCTGGTGATGCCGGGCACCGGCAGCAACTCGACCGCGGAGGCGGTCCGCCTGACGAGGTTCGCCGCACGGGCCGGTGCCGACGCGGCCCTCGTCGTCGGCCCCTACTACAACCGGCCCACGCAGCCCGGCATCGAGGCCCACTTCCGCGCCCTGGCCGAGGCCGTCGACGTGCCGATCTGCGTCTACAACATCCCCGCCCGCACCGGTCGCAACATCGAGCCGGAAACGATCATCCGACTCGCCGAGGTGCCGACCATCGCCATGCTCAAGGAGGCGACGGGATCGATGGATCAGGCCTCGCAGGTCATCGCGGCGACCGACCTGACGGTCCTCTCCGGTGACGACAGCATGACGCTGCCGCTCATGGCGATCGGTGGTCGCGGGGTGATCTCCGTGGTGGGCAACATCGTGCCGGGCGACATGCGGGCACTCTGCGATGCCTTCGACGCCGGCGACATGCGGGCCGCCCGCGACTGGCACGCGAAGCTCTTCACCCTCGCCCGCGACCTGCTCGGACTGGCGAGCAATCCGATCCCGATCAAGGCGGCGATGGCGATGCTGGGACGCGACTCGGGCGAGGTCCGGCTGCCGCTCGTGCCCCTCGAGCCGGCCCTGGCCGTGCGCCTGAGGCAGGCTCTCGTCGGCTACGGAGCCACGCTCCCGCAGCCGGCTTGAGCTCGCGGACGATACGACGAGCGGGCGACGAGGCGGGCGACCGGGTTCGTGACGCAGCGGCCCGCTCAGGCGAGCACCCGGAGAGTCGCCCCGATCGCGTCGAAACGCGCGATCGTGACGTCATGGTCGTCGGCGATCCCCGCCGCACCGAGCCGTTCCACGAGCGACCGGGCCGCAGCCGACGATTCGCAGCATGCCATGACCGCCGGCCCCCAGCTGCTCTGGGCCCCCGGCGCGCCCATGTCGGCGAGCGCATCGAGGAGGGCCGTGGTCGCCGCCGCGTGCGGCACCGCGTGGGCCGCGGGCTCGAAGGGAAGCCCGGCAAGCCGGCCGTAGCGTCGCACCGCATCCGAGAACTCCGCAAACCGGCCCTCGCTGGCGGCGGGCACGAGCTCGAGGATCGCGATCCGCGCGAGCTCCGCCGAGACCTCGCAGGCCATCGGCGGCAGCGATCCGAACGCCGTGCGCTCAGCCTCGCCATGGAGGCCGATGGCGTCCCGCCGGATGAGCAGGACGCAGCGCCAGGCCTCGGGCAGGTGCACCCGCGCGACCAGCGGCGAGAACGCGCGCGTCGCGTCATCCTCCGTGACCGAAGGCATCGTGACGACACGGCCGGCCTCGACGATCAACCCGCCACCTCCGAAGCCGTACACGCCGACGCATGAGCGCCTGCCCCGCCCCGAGAGGCGGGCGAGTCCGATCGCCTCTCGTTCACCGAAACGACGCTCCCCGCGCACGCCTCCCGGCTCGCACAGCGGCCGCGAACCCATCGCGCGGCGCTGCCCGTGGCCCGCGTCGCCGCGCCATGCCTCGAGTGCGTCGATCGCCGCCGCGACGGCGAGTCCGAGCTGCGTGCCGCTGCCGAGCCCGACGTGCGACCGGGGGGCCGAGACGACCTCGATCGTGCATGGCAGCGGGGCTCCGCCCCGATCCACGGCGCAGTGGCGGGCGAACTGCAGGATTCGGTCGGCGAGCGGTCCCCGCGCCTCGAAGCGCGGGGACCGCCATGCGCGCAGCACCACGCCCGGCCGGTCGAGCATCACGCCCACGCCCCCGTACGCGCGGCTGCCCGCGTGACCGAACGAGAGCATGCCGATGTGGATGCGGGCGGGCGTCCGCACCTCGACGGCCTCGGGTGCGGGGGCGGATGGTGCGTCGAGCGACATGCGAGCGCGTCGGGGACGACGAGGCTCCGAAGCGAGGCGTTCGGCCGACCCCAGCATAGACGATCGGCCCGCCCGCTCAGCCGGTGGACGCGCGATCCGCCAGGAGCGCGAACGCCTCGTGCTCCGGGCCGCCGCCGGTCTTCGTGACGAGGGGAGCGAGATCGGCGAGCCGTCGCCGGACCTCGTCCGCGCCGAGGAGATGGAGACGCGTCACGAGGATCGCCGCCTCCACGACCGCGTGGGCGGCCCGGTTGAAGCCGAGAAACGGCCGGCCCATGTGTGTCGCCACGACGCGCGCGTCGAGTCGCGTGCGTTCGGCGGAATCATCCACCGCCTCGACGACGAACTCCCACGCCTGGCAGGCATCCGCGAGGACCCAGCCCTGCACCGCGGCGGCCGCGCGTGCGGCCGGCGCCACGGGCACGCCCGCGACGAGCCGCGCGAGCAGGAGCACGTCGTCGGTGACGTGGAAGACGCCCTCGCGTCGGCCATGGAGGTGGCGCGAGGTCTGGCTCGTGGCGAACGGCCGCAGCACGAGTCGGGTGATCCGGCCGGCAGCGCGGTGCGCGTCGTCGACCTCCGGCCCCATCGCGGCCACGTGCATGGCCCCCGACGGGTCGATGGTGGTGACGAGACCTTCGAGGATCATGGCGGGCCGGCATGGGGTTGGCGAAGGCCCGGCGGTCCACGCACCGAGAAGGGGCCACGGATGCTCCGTACACTACACTCTGGACGAGGCGGCACGCCTCGAGGCCACATGCTGCCGGCCGGAGACCGCCCCCGCGGGAAAGCATCCCGCCGCCCCCATGACCGACCGGCCCCGCATCCACTTCGTGACCGGCAGGCTGGCTGAGCACGCGCTCCGCCAGGTGCTCGACCGCCTCGGTCCACGGGCCGGCTTCGAGCACACCGTGCAGGTGCTCAACATCACCGTCGCCGCGCTCATGACGACCCCCTGGATCGCCCGGCGCCTCGAGGTGCCCGCCGGCACGACCCGGGTGCTCATCCCGGGGGCCTGCCGAGGATCGCTCGACGTCTTTCG
>DNLZ01000131.1:452-724 GCA_003488325.1 Planctomycetaceae bacterium | reverse complement strand
TTCTTCGGGCAGCAGGCCCGCGACCGCGCCGACTACGGCCGCTTCGACATCGAAATCATCGCCGAGATCAATCACGCCCCGCGGCTCTCGACCTCCGCCGTGCTCGCCGAGGCGCGTCGACTCGCCGCAGCCGGTGCCGACCGGATCGACGTCGGATGCGACCCGGGGGACGTCTGGACCGGCGTCGGCGACTGCGTGCGCCTGCTCGTGGACGAGGGATTCGCGGTGTCGATCGACAGCTTCGAGCCGCGCGAGGTCGCGGCGGCGGTCCG
>DNLZ01000131.1:0-154 GCA_003488325.1 Planctomycetaceae bacterium | reverse complement strand
GCGAGGTCGCGGCGGCGGTCCGTGCGGGGGCGTCGCTCGTGCTCTCGGTGAATTCGACCAACGCCGCCGCCGCGGCGGACTGGGGATGCGAGGTCGTGGTGGTGCCCGACGTGCCCGAGACGATGGCGGGCTTCGACGACACGGTGGAGCGGCT
>DNLZ01000358.1:3724-8511 GCA_003488325.1 Planctomycetaceae bacterium | reverse complement strand
CGCGGCCGGGGTGGCGGCACGGCTGGCCCGTCGGGGGCCGCGACTCCGGGTGATCGCCCCTGCCGGCAGCCTGTTCGCCGAGGTCGCCGCCTCATATGGACTTCGCGTGCTCCGCGAGGCCTTCGTCGATCGTGCGTACGACCCTGACGGGCGGCTCGTGCCGCGCTCGCGGTCCGGTGCGGTCCTCGATGATCCCGAAGCGGCCGCCGCGCAGGCCGTGTGCATCGCCCGGGACGGCCACGTCACCGTCGGCGACGACGTCGTGGGCATCCGTGCCGACACGCTCTGCATCCACGGTGACGGGGCCGATCCCGTAGCGTGCCTCCGCGCCGTCCGCCGCGCGCTGGCGATCGCCGGCGTCGACGTGGCCAGGCCGTGAGGGACTCGACGCGGTGGCATGCCGGCGCACCCGCCGGTACAGTCAGCGGCGTTGTCAGGGGGGGAGAGCCCATGCACCCATCACGCCGAACCGTGCTGCGCACACTCGTGGGTGGCGCGGCGACGCTGCTCACCGGTGGCTCGACGCACCGCGTCGATGCCGCTCCTCCCCCTCCGGCCGTTCCCGTGAGGACCATCACGCGCGGCCCGAAGCATCACTGGTTCGCCTATTACGACAAGCTCCAGTTCGACCCTTCGATCCGCTACTGCCTGGGGAATGCGGTCGAGTTCGAGCACCGCTCGCCGCGGCCCGACGACGAGATCGAAGTGGGCATGGTCGATCTGAAGGACGGCGATCGGTGGATCCCGCTCGGCACGTCACGATCGTGGGGCTGGCAGCAGGGATGCATGCTCCAGTGGGTACCCGGCACCGAGTCGACGGTCATCTACAACGACCGGGAGGGGGACCGCTTCGTGGCGCGGGTGGTCGACGTCACCACGCGGCGCGGCCGCACGGTGCCGCACGCCATCTACGCGCTCGCGCCCGACGGCCGCACGGCGGTGACCACCGACTTTCGACGGATCAACGAGATGCGTCCCGGGTACGGCTATGCGGGGCTGCCGGATCCGTGGACGGCCCTGACCGCGCCGTCCGACGTCGGCATCCAGCGTGTCGATCTCGAGACGGGCGAGGTGACGATGCTCGTCTCACTCGCCGAGATCGTCGCGATTCCACGCCCCGGCGGCTTCGGGCCCGGGAAGCACTGGTTCAATCACCTGCTCGTGTCGCCCGACGGTCAGCGGACGATCTTCCTCCACCGGTGGCGGACCGAGCCCGGCCGATTCGCAACGCGCATCTTCACGATCGGCCTCGACGGCACGGGCCTTCGCGAGATCAATCCCGGCGCCGGGATGGTCTCACACTTCATCTGGCGCGACGCGGATCACATCCTCGCGTGGACGCGTCACCCCACCGAGGGCGACTGCTTCTGCATCATGGAGGACGCAGTGGATGGCGGCATCGAGCCGATCGGCCGCGAGGCCATGCCACGGGACGGACACTGCACCTACCTGCCGGGCGGCCGATGGATCGTCAACGACACCTACCCGCAGGGCCCCGACCGTGTGCAGCGGGTCTACCTCTACGAGGTGGCGACCGGACGCCGCGTCGATCTGGGCGCGTTCCCGTCCCCTGCCGACTACACCGGCGAATGGCGGTGCGACACCCATCCGCGTCACAGCCCCGATGGCCGCTGGCTGTGCATCGATTCGCCGCACACCGGGGCAGGGCGTCAGATGCACCTGCTCGACATCGGGTCGGTGGTCGCATCCTGAGCGGACGCGGATCGGGGCGTGCCGCTCCGGCCGCCGGACCGTATGCTCTGGGCGGCGGTCGTCCGGGGAGGTCTCTCGGGGCCGCCCCGCCGGTCTTCCTGCCGCCGTGGAGACTTCGATGCCCGCCACCCGACGCTCGTCCACCCGTCCGCTCCCGCGGCTCGCATGGCTCGTGCCGTGCATGACGCTGCTCTTCGCCGCTCCCCCGTATCACGAAGCATCCGCACAGTCGCCCCGCGCGCGGCCACGGCCTGCGAACCCGGCCGAGGTGAAGCGGCTCGACTCGCGATTCGAGGAGGTGCAGTCTGAGTTCGTGCGGGAGACGACGTCGCTCCTGACGTCGTACGAGCAGCTGGGCCAGTTCGATCGCGTGAAGGCGATCCTCGAGGCGTTCGTGAAGCTCGACCCGAAGAACGACCAGCTGAAGGCCAAGATCGCCGAACTCGACGAACGCATGCTGCAGGCCGGAGAGTTCGAGATGCGGCTGCAGCCGGGCGAATCGTGGCAGGCCGTCGGGGCCGTTCAGAAGGACCGGCCGATCCGCATTCGCGTCTCCGGTGACTACCGCTTCCAGGCCAGCGGCAGCGTCACGGCCGACGGCGTCACGGGCGACGACCCGCAGTCGGGCATCGTGTCCCAGATTCCGTTCGGCGCCGTGATGGGGGTGATCATCCCCGCCAACCAGTCGGCGGATGCGAAGCCGCCGCGTCCCTTTCTCGTCGGCAGCACGTTCAACCGCAATGCGGAGCGGGACGGCGTCCTCCACCTGCGGACCAACATTCCGACCGGGACGAAGTGCACCGGTCGCCTCGACCTGCTCGTGAGCGGTCCGCAGCAGTGAGGCCGTCCCGACCCAGCCCGCCACCCGCTCGCCACGTGCCCAACCGGCGGCCCGGCACAACCGCACGCCGCCGCACGTGCACGCATCCTCAGAGGAGCCGCCTCATGCTTTCCGTGTTTCGCCACACCGCCCGCGGGATCGCTGCCCGCCACGCCGCTCGATCGCCCGCGCTGCACGTCGCCATGATCGCCGCCGTCGCGGTCGGAGGGTTCGCTTCCGCCATCCCGGCGCGGGGCGAGGTGCGGGTGCTCGTCGGCTCGTCCGCCGGCCGCACCGCCAAGGAGCCCGATGCGGCCGTGATCAACGAGCCCTTCGCGGTCGCCTTCGACCGCACCGGTCGCCTCTATGCGGTCGAGTACACGCGTGGCGACCGGCTCTTCCGCATCGCCGACCCCGCGGCGGCATCACCGACCGTCGAGTTCGTCGCCGGTGTCTTTCGCTCGTCGCAGGAGAAGCGGGAATCACCCGCGGACGCCACCGACGGGGCGTCGCGGTTCAACGGTCTGCACGACGTGGCGATCGCCCCCGACGGCACGGTCTACGTGGCGGATACGTTCCACCACCGCGTCTGCGGCTTCGACCCCGGGACGGGCCGCGTCCGCGTCGTCGCGGGCACGGGAGAGGCCGGATTCTCCGGTGATGGCGGGCCGGCCACCGAGGCGCGGTTCAACCAGGCCTACTGCGCGACGCTCGTACCCGACGGCTCGGCGCTGCTCGTCGCCGACATCCGCAACTCGCGGGTGCGGCGCGTGGACCTGCGGGCGGGGACGGTGAGCACGGTGGTGGGAAATGGCACCGCAGGCCGTCCCGTGGACGGCGCGCGGGCCCTCGAGACGCCGCTCGCCGGTCCGCGCGCCGCCTGCATGACCGCCGACGGGACGATCTACGTGGCCCTCCGGGAGGGGAACGCACTCGTCGAGGTGCGCGACGGTGTGGTCCGCACCGTCGTCAACGCATCCGGTACGTCAGGCTACGCCGGCGACGGTGGCCCTGGCCGCGAGGCGCGACTGGCGGGCCCGAAGTACGTGGACCTCGATCGCACGGGCCGCGTGCTCGTCGCCGACACGGAAAACCACTGCATCCGTCGCTACGACCCGCGGACCGGGGTGATCGTGACGATCGCCGGCACACCGCCGCGGCCGGGTACGACGATCGGCGCGGATCTGCTCTCGACGGGGCTCAAGCGGCCCCACGGCTGCCGCATCGATCCATCCGGCCGCCTCGTCATCGCCGACAGCGACAACGACCGGATCGTGGCGGGAATGGTGGCGGACTGAGCGGCTCCGCGGCGATTATTGCCGCACGAGCACCCGCGATCCCGGGCCGAGGATGTCGAGCAGTTCCGCGAGGTCGCGCTCGGCAACCACGACGCTCGAAGGTGCGACCGTGTCGGCCAACGCCGCGGGATCGTCGGCCGCCTCGATCACGATACCGTCGTCGAGGATGATGCCTCTCGCTCGCGTCGTGCCGGCCGGATCGGCTCCCGCGCCGTGCACCACCTCGCGCACCGCAAGGGACGAGCCGACGCGATCGAGCAGTTGTCGGCCGACGACGACGGTGAAGCGGCCCGCGTAGTTTCCGCCGACGTGCAGCGTGAGCCGACGACGCGACACGCTCACGGTGGCATCGAACGGACCCCGCACCAGTTTCAGATGCTCGCCCGGATAGAGGGTCTGCGGGTCGTCGATCCCGTTGATCTTGGCGAGCAACTGCCATGGCACGGCCAGCGCGGTGGCGATCGCGGGAAGCGTCTCACCGGGCGAGACGACATGCCCCGGCAGGAGCAGATCGCGCTGGGAGTAGATGACCGTGCCGGCGAGCTGTCCGAGAAGGTCCTCGAGGCGTTGGCTCTCCTCGAGCCCGAGCGCCGGATCGTCGTGCCAGATCGACAGGGACGCGAGGGCCTCGGCGTAGCGACCCGCGGCGAGTTTTTCGTGCGCGTCGGCCCACGCCGACGTGAAAGCGGCGGACGGCGCGAGCGGCAGCGTGGGATCGGAGGTCACGACCGCCGCCGGGGCCGACTCCGCCGAGCCCGCGAGGAGTCCAGGTGGCGTCGTGCCGCTGGGGAGCGCCGCGAAGCGATCCGGACGCAGCGTCTCCTCGGAAGGTCGGGCGGGGGAGGGCTCCGACACCGGAGGGGGCGCCGACTGCGCCGGCAGGAAAGTCGCGGTCGTATCGGCCGACACGGGTGCGGGGACGGGGATCGGCGACCTCGCTCCCGGTGCGGACGATG
>DNLZ01000358.1:0-3352 GCA_003488325.1 Planctomycetaceae bacterium | reverse complement strand
GGAGGGGAACGCGGCTGGTGGCTCGGCGACGGCCGGGGACGATGACGCGGGGAGCGACGTGAACTCGACCTGGGGCGGCGCGAACGACGGCGCGTCCTCCGACGGGGCCCCGGATCGCTGGGGCCCCTTCTGCACGATGGAGTAGGCGCCGTAGAGGATCGTGCCGAAGAGTGCCAGCACGAGCAGCGGCTTGAGCACCTCGAGTGAATCGGAGTCGCCCGTCGCCTGGCTCTTTCGCTGAGAGCGGCTCGCCATGGGTCACCTTTCTCGACGTTCGTGGCAGCCCCGACCGCACGTCGTGTCGCGTGCGCTGGACGCGGCGGGGCGGGGATCGTAGGGGCGGCCCGCAGACCGTGCCAGACCGCTTCCCGGCCTGATTTGCGGGGGGGAGTTGGCGGTGCAGGCCCCGGCAAGCACGGTCCGCGGCGGCGGTCACACCGCTTCCGGGATCGTCAATCGAGATGGACGAGGCGTATATTCCCGGGGTCGCGGCGTCGGTCCGGCACCACCCCGCGGGTGATGCCGACGGCCTCGAGCGCGGTCGCATGGACGAGACCGTGCCACATGCCCGATCGTGCCTGCACCGAGGTGAGCGATGCGTTCCCGTGACATCGACCCCAGCCGTGTCCGCGACGTCGTCGCGGTGGTGCTCGCCGGGGGCAAGGGGGCGAGGCTCGATCCGCTCACCAGGCACCGCGCGAAGCCGGCCGTGCCCTTCGGCGGAACCTACCGGATCGTCGACTTCGCCCTCTCGAATTGTCTCAACAGCGGTTTGCGAAGGCTGCTCGTGCTCACGCAGTACAAGGCGAGCAGTCTCGATCGCCACCTGAACCTCGGCTGGCACCGCTTCTTCTGCCGGGAACTGGGCGAGTTTCTGGACGTGCTGCCGCCGCAGCAGCGGGTCGACGAGCACTGGTATCTCGGCACCGCCGACGCCGTCTACCAGAACATCTACTCGATCGAGATGGCCGATCCCCGGCTGATCGTCGTGCTCGCGGGCGACCACATCTACAAGATGAACTACCAATCCCTCATCGAGGCCCATGAGGAGGGCGGCGCCGACGTGACGGTCGCCGCGCTCCCGGTGCCGCGGAGCACCGCCGGCGAATTCGGGACGATGGAGGTCGACGCGTCGGGGCGGGTGCGGGCGTTTCGCGAGAAGGTCGCCGATCCGCCGGCGATGCCCGGCCAGCCGGGCATGGCGCTCGCGTCGATGGGGATCTACTGCTTCTCCGCCGACTTCCTGCTCGAAGAACTGCGCCGTGACGCGGCGGACGGGGGCAGTCGGCACGACTTCGGACACGACATCCTCCCCAAGGTGATCGACCGTCACGCGGTGCAGTCCTTCGCCTTCCGTGACGAGAATCGCAAGCGCGACGCGTACTGGCGGGACGTCGGCACCATCGACGCCTACTTCGAGGCCAACATGGATCTCGTCGAGGTCGATCCGCAACTGAATCTCTACGACGAGCAGTGGCCGATCCGCACCCACCATCCCGCCTATCCGCCGCCGAAGTTCGTCTTCGCGGGAGAGGGCCCCGAGGCCAGACGGGGCGAGGCGACTGACAGCCTCGTCTGCCCCGGGGCGATCCTGTCGGGGGGCCGCGTGCACCGTTCGATCATCGGACCGGGCGTCCGCATCAACAGCTTTGCACGGGTCGAGGAATCGATCGTCTGTGAAGGTGTCGACATCGGTCGGCACGCGCTGGTGCGCCGCGCGATCATCGACAAGGGCGTGCAGGTGCCGCCACACGCGACCGTCGGCGTCGATCACCAGCAGGATGCCGCCCGCGGCCTGACCGTCTCGGCGGAGGGTGTGACCGTGGTCCCCAAGGGATTCCTCTTCCCCGTCGCGACCCGCGGCCGGGAGCCCGTTCCGCAGACGGCGTCCTGACGACGCCTCCACCGATGCCTCCCCGCAACCTCCTTACGATCGCGCTCGCGGCAGCCCTCTGCGTCGCGAGTTCGACGTTCGCCGCCCGGACGCTCCCCGGCCGACGCTTCAACGAGGTCGTGTCCCTGATCCAGGGGTCGCATCTCGATCCCGCACCGACGACGAGCCTCGTGGATGCGGCGATCGAGGCGGCCGTCGGACGCCTTGACGAGCACTCCGAATACCTCCGGGGCTTCCGCCGCGAGGCGGTCGAGACGGCACTCGACCAGGAGTTCGTCGGCGTGGGCCTCGAACTCGAGTGGGACGAGGCGACGCGCGAGCCGGTGGTGGTGGCCGCGATCCCCCGGGGCCCCGCCTGGCAGGCGGGCATCACGAGCGGCACCCGGATCATCGCGATCGACGGCGTGCCGACCCATGGCGTCCCGCTCGCCGAGGTGGTCGTCCGCCTGCGGGGACCGCGCGGCACGTCCGCGATGCTCGAGGTGAGGGACCCGGTGATGCCGCACTCGCTCGATCCGCTCGTCGCGCCGCCCACCGGGACGACACGGGTCGTCCCGATCGTGCGCGACCTGGTGCGGATGGAGAGCGTGCTCGGGGATCGGCGGATGGCGGATGGCTCATGGCTCTGGCGGCTCTCCGACGCGCCCGACGTCGCGCTCGTGCGGATCATCGGGTTCGGGGAGCACACCGCGGCCGAGTTTCGCACGGCTCTCGAGGCGCTCGCGCGGGACGACGAGACGACGCATCCGCCACTCCGCGGGCTCGTGCTCGACCTTCGCGACAATCCCGGCGGACTGCTCACGGCCGCCGTCGAGGTCTGCGATCACCTGCTCGAGGAGGGCGTCATCGTGACCACCCGCAGCCGTGATGGCGGCTCCACCCCTCAGGCACGGCATGCGACGACCGGCGGATGGCATGCGGACGTGCCGATCGTCGTGCTGGTCGACGGCCTCACCAGCAGCGCCGCCGAGATCGTGGCGGCCTGCCTGCAGGACCATCGTCGTGCCGTCGTCGCCGGCAGCCGCACCTACGGAAAGGGGACGGTGCAATCGATCCTGCCGCTCGGGGGAGGCGAGGGCCTCCTCAAACTGACCACCGCGGAGTACCTGAGGCCGAGCGGTGAACGGCTTCATCGCGGGAGCCATGACGGCGACGAGGCCCCCTGGGGGGTGACGCCCGATGCCGGGCTCGAGTGCGCTCCCACCCGCGCGGCGCTCGACCGGCTGAGGGCGTGGCGACGTCGACGAGACACCTCCGTCTCCGCGGACCCGACCACGGGCCCGTGCGCGATCGATGACGTGCTCGCGCGAGCCGTGTCTCGGCTGCAGGATCCCGTCCACGACGACTGAGCACGTCGTTACGCAGGCCGCAGGATCTCGGACGCGAGGAAGAAGCTTCCGGCCACGCAGACCATCCCGCCTCGCCCGGCACACCCCCGGGCCGCCTCGAGCGCCTCGG
>DNLZ01000344.1:5690-10265 GCA_003488325.1 Planctomycetaceae bacterium | reverse complement strand
GTCACCAGCGGGTCTGCACGGCCATCCCGCCGAGGTCGCCGATCGGCAGCGGCATGACGCTCACCTCCAGGCCGGCGAACCGCATCTCGGTGGCATCGATCGCCCGGGCGCTGGCCAGCGCGAGATACCAGCCGAGGAAAGCCTGGGAAGGATAGTGGGCGTCGTCGGTGATCCTTGAAAACGCGACGAAGGTCGAGCAGACATAGAGCGTGCCCTTGAGGAGCGGGCTGTCCACCATGTCGGCGGCGGCCAAAAACGGGATGGCGCCCACGAAGGCGTGGCCGCTGACGCCATTGTTGTCGTCGAAGAACTTCCAGTCGCTGCCGGCCGACGACTCGCCGGGCCGCGAGGCCCCGGTCGCCCACTGGAGCACATAGACCGGAGGCGCTCCCACCACGAACATCCGCAGCGAGCGGCTGCCCCATTCCCCGACCGCGTCGCCCGCCGGATGGCCCTCGAACACGAGCCCGGTCGCGGCCGCCGCCCCGAACACCGAGAGCGCGTAGCGGCCTTCGCCGATGTCCTTGCAGCCGGAAAAAAAGGTCCCCACGCTCGTCGGCGTGACTCCCTCCTGCCAGGCCGTTTGCATCGTCGTGTCGAAGCCCGTGTTGGCCATGATCGCCCCGGCGCCGAACGCGGCGGTGAGGCAGACGAGGCTCTCGCAGTCGTAGAAGTTGCGGTAGTCCTCCACGACCTTGATGCCCGCGCGAGCCAGCCGGGGAAACCGGGAGCGGGCCCAGGGAAGCTCCTCGCGGGCCGGAATCCCCGCCAGCTCGTCGGCGGGGGGCAGCTGGACCACCGGATCGACGCCCGGCGCCAGACGGGAGACGAGCGTGCCGGTGAAGGCATCCGGGGCCGAGGCGGCCTGCCATCCGGCCGCCGTCACGCCGGCGGCGGGCGCGAACGACTCCGTCTCCACGGCCGCGTCGATCCAGGCCCCGGCCGTCGTCGGCACCACCCGCACCACCACCCGCTGCCGGGTCGGCGGCCAGGTCTCCCCGGTCCGGCCCGGGGGCTCGATCCACGCGGTTTCGATCACGCCTTCGCCGGGTGGCGAGGCCTCCGGATCGGGAGCCACCGCCCTCACGACCGGCCACTCCGCGCTCACGGTCGAGAGCGTCCGCTCCCACGCCTCGGTCGGGTCGCCGGCGCCGAGGAACATCTCCTCGCCGTCGGCCGAGAGGCTGCCGGCGAGCAGGACCCCTACGAGCGCGAGCAATAGCGGGCCGCGGTCGGGCCGCCGCACCGGCTCGCGGCTGCTGCCGGGGATTTCCATGGTGCGATCGCGGGGTTCTGGCAGGGCGGATCGGCGCCGGGACGCTCGGGCGCACGACCGACCGACTCTCCCAGCCCCGGCCCGCGGAGACAAGGCTGGTTTCGCGGCGGCGATCCCCGGACGGCGCGGACGCGCACGGCCATCCTTTGGTAGCCTCCCGGATTGCCCGATCGAATCGGAGAGGCTGCTTCCCGTGACCGCGCCCGCCGACCTTGCCCCGCTTACCGTCGCCGACGGCCGGATCGCCGAGGTGCTCGCCCGCTGGTGGGGATTCGAGACGCTGCGTCCGCTGCAGGCGGAGGCGATCCGGGCGGCCCTGGCCTGCCGCGACTCGCTGCTCGTGATGCCCACCGGGGGCGGCAAGAGCCTCTGCTACCAGCTGCCGCCGCTGGTCGACGGCGGCACCGACGTGGTCATTTCCCCCCTGGTCGCCCTGATGAAGGATCAGGTCGATTCGCTGGAGGCGATCGGCTACCCGGCCGCCGCCCTGCACGGCGCGCTCGATTCGCCGGAACGGGCCCGGATCCGCGATCGGCTCGCCGCGGGCGAGCTGCGGCTCCTCTTCGCCGCGCCGGAGCGGCTGGTGAACACCGGGCTGCTCGACCTGCTCGCGCGCGTGGGCGTGCGTCGCTTCGCGGTGGACGAGGCCCACTGCATCAGCCAGTGGGGCCACGACTTCCGCCCTGAATACCGGCAGCTGGCGCTGCTCCGCGAGCGGTTTCCGGCGGCCGGCATCCACGCCTTCACCGCCACCGCGACGCCGCGGGTGCGGGACGACATCGTCGCCCAGCTGGGCCTGCGGGATCCGGCGCTGCTCGTCGGCACCTTCGATCGGCCCAACCTCGTCTATCGGGTCGTGCCGCGGACCGATCGCGGCGGCCAGGTGGAGCAGATCCTCGGCCGCCATCGCGGCGAGGCCTCGATCGTGTATTGCATCTCACGGCGCGAGACGGAGCAGCTCGCGGGCCGCCTCGCGGCGACGGGCCTCCTCGCCGAGCCCTACCACGCGGGGCTCGACCCGGACCGCCGGCACCGCACCCAGGAGGCCTTCGCGCGGGAGGCGATCGACGTCGTGGTCGCCACCGTGGCCTTCGGCATGGGCATCGACCGCTCCAACGTGCGGCTCGTGCTGCACACCGGCCTGCCCAAGAGCCTCGAGGCCTACCAGCAGGAGACCGGCCGCGCCGGCCGCGACGGCCTGGCGGCGGAGTGCGTGCTCCTCTACTCGTCGGCCGACGTCTTCAGCTGGGAGGCGCTCGTCCGCAAAAGTGCCGCGGAGAGCGACCTCGAGCCGCGGCAGCAGGAGGCCCTCGTCAACGCCCAGCTCGAGCACCTGCACGCCATGCGGCGCTACGCGCAGGCCGCCCGCTGCCGGCACGCGGCCCTCTCGGAGTATTTCGGCCAGCGGTACGAGCCGGCCACCTGCGGCGCCTGCGACGTCTGCCTGGGGGAGACGGCGAGCATGGCGGCCGGCACCGTCACGGCCCAGAAGATCCTCTCCTGCGTGGCCCGGGTGGGCGGCCGCTTCGGGGTGCGGCACGTGGCGGAGGTGCTGCGGGGAGCCCGCACCGACGGGATCGCCCGCCATCGGCACGACGCGCTGTCGACCTTCGGCCTCTTGGCTGATCTCGATCAGCGAACGGTCGAAAACCTCGTGCACCAGCTGCTCGACCAGGAACTGCTCGCGCGCACCGGCGGCGACCGGCCGGTCGTCACGCTCAACGACCGCTCCTGGGAGGTGCTGCGCGGCGCACGGGAGGTCGTGCTGCTGGAGCCGCGGTCGGGCCGCGTGCGCACCACCCGCACCGAGGCCGACGACTGGCAGGACGTCGACCGCGACCTCTTCGAACGGCTGCGGCGCTGGCGCCGGCGGATCGCCGAGGCGCGGGGCAAGCCGGCCTGGACGATCTTCGACGACAAGTCGCTGCGGTCGATCGCCCGCGACCGGCCCGCGTCGCCGGCCGCGCTCCTGCGCTGCCGCGGCATCGGCGAGAAGCGGCTGGCGGACTTCGGCGCGGCGATTCTCGACATCGTCGCGGGCCGGGAGCCGGCCGACGCATGAGCGGCGCGTGTCCGCCCCCGGACGCGGCGTTCACCGCTCGCCGAGGTAGGCCGCACGCACCCGCGGGTCGGCCGCGAGCGCATCCCCGGCCCCCGACAGGACGATGCGGCCGTGCTCGAGCACGTGGGCCCGCGTCGCGAGCCGCAGGCTGGCGCGGGCATTCTGCTCGACGAGCACGACGGCGATCCCCCGCGCCCCGAGCGACGCGATCGCGGCGAACACCTTCTCCATCATGAGGGGTGCGAGTCCGAGCGAGGGCTCGTCGAGCAGGACCAGCCGCGGGCGGCCGACGAGGGCGCGGGCGATCGCGAGCATCTGCTGCTCGCCGCCCGAGAGCGTGCCGCCGAGCTGCCGCATGCGCGACGCGAGCACGGGAAACAGGTCGCACGCGGCGGCGATGTCCCCGCGGAGGCCCGCTCGCTCCCGCCTCGCCACCGCGCCGAGCTCGAGATTCTCCCGCACCGTCAGGTAGGGAAAGATGCGGCGTCCCTCGGGAACGTGGCCGATCCCGGCCCGCGCGATCTCGTGTGGCGACACGCCGGCGAGCGGACGGCCCTGATACCGGATCTGCCCGGACCGCAGCGGGACGAGGCCCGAGATCGCCATGAGGAGCGACGTCTTCCCCGCGCCGTTGGCGCCGACGATCGCCACGGTCTCGCCGGCATCGACCTCGAGCGAGACGTCGTCGAGCGCCCGGACGGGCCCGTAGCCGGCGACGAGGCCCTGCAGGTGGAGGAGGGTCATGCGTCCTTCACGCCTCCATACCGAGGTACGCGGTCACGACGGACGGGTCGCGCCGCACGTCGTCCGGAGTGCCCTCGGCGATCTTCACGCCGTGGTCGAGCACGATCACCCGATCGCTGATCGTCATGACGAGGTCCATGTGGTGCTCGATCAGCACGACGGTGATCCCCCGATCACGGATCCGCTCGACGAGCGCCGCGAGCGCCGCGGTCTCGGTCGGGTTCAGCCCCGCCGCCGGCTCGTCGAGCAGGAGCAGGCTCGGGCCCGTGGCCAGGGCCCGCGCGATCTCGAGACGCCGCTGCCCCCCGTAGGACAGCGTGCCCGCCGCGCGACCGGCGACCCCCGCGAGCCCGACGAACCGCAATTCATCGCGTGCCACGCGTCGCGCCTCATGCTCGGCCCGACGCGTGGCGCCCGGCCTCAGCAGCATCGCAGGCACGCCGCCGGGGATCGTGCGATCGAGACCGACGAGCACGTTCTCGAGGGCCGTCAT
>DNLZ01000344.1:0-5307 GCA_003488325.1 Planctomycetaceae bacterium | reverse complement strand
CGACGACCGCGTCGCCAGACGGCGACGGCGCCGGAGACGCCGAGGATGGCCCCGCCGAGCAGTCCGGCCAGACCGAGCAGGCGGATCCGCCGCTTGCCCGCGGCGAGCCGCTCGAGCACCTCGGGCTGCACGGTCAGCCCGCCGATCCGCGGATCGAAGGCGGCGGGCTGCTCGGTGTCGGTCACGTCCGGCACGGTGCCGGGGCCCGCGCGTCGCGCCGTGACCGCCGCCTGCAGCTGGTTGCGCAGCGCCACCGCATCGGCCAGATCGGGAACGATGGCGAGCACGTCGCGTCCGTCGGCGCTGACGACGCGCCACTTGCCGGCCAGGCGATCGACCGCCAGTTCCGCGCGGAAGTAGGCGTCGAGTCGCGCTGCCACCTGGCGCACGGTGAACCCCTCGCCGACGTCCATGCCACGCTTGACGACCGCCAGCCAGAGACGATCGACGTCGACCGCGACGAGCCCCCCGAGCAGGGCCGTCACGAGGCCGATGGCGAGCACCCGGCCGACGGTGCCCGCCGTGAGCGGGCGTTCGAGCCGCCGACCGCGGAACCGCACGGTCCCGGACGTGGGCCTCTCGAGCCCGCTGATGCAGTTGAACACCGTCGTCTTGCCCGCGCCATTCGGCCCGATGAGCGAGACGATCGCGCCCCTCGGCACGTCGAAATCGACATGCGACACGGCGACGAGCCCCCCGAACCGCACCGTCAGCCGGTCGACCGACAGGAGCGGCGCTGCCGGCGGCACGCCGGCGTTCGATCCCGGCGGGTGGGTCATGCCCGTGCCTCCCGCAGCTCGGCGGCCATCCGGCGGGACGGCATCAGGCCCGCCGGCTTCAGCCGCATCACCAGCACGAGCACGAACCCGAAGAGCGCGAGCCTCCACCCGCTGAAGCTCAGCAGCATCGATCCGCCCGGGTTGATCCCCGACTGCTGGATCGCCGCGTCGGCCCAGGGCGCGAGCACGGTGTCGAAGCCGACGAGCAGCGCGACGCCGAGCAGTGTTCCGGGGATGCTCCCCAGTCCGCCGAGGATGACGGCGCAGAGCACCATCACCGAGCGGTTGAAGTCGTAGGCGTTCGGATCGGCCGTGGTCGAGAGGCATGCCGCATAGAGGCAGCCCGCGAGACCGGCGAGCGCCGAGGAGAGGGCGAACGCCGACAGCTTGACCCGCGACGCGGAAATGCCGGTCGCGGCCGCCGCGAGTTCGTCCTCGCGCACCGCCATCCATGCCCGGCCCAGCCGCGACCGCTCGAGCCGTCGCAGGGCCACCACCACCACCGCGAGGACGCCGAGCGCGAGGGCGTAGAACCAGCGCGGATCCACGGCGAACTGCATGCCGAGATCGACGCCACCGAGCCGCAGGCCGGCCGCCGGCGGCGGCACGGGGTTGAGCCCCTTCATGCCGCCCGTGATCTGCTCGAGGTTGCGGAGTGACACCTTCACCACCTCGCCGAACCCGAGCGTCACGATCGCCAGGTAGTCCCCCCGCAGTCGCAAGGTGGGCGCACCGAGCGCGAGCCCCACGCCCGCGGTGATCAGGACGCTCAGCGCGGCGGCCGGCAGGAAGGACCATCGAAAGGGTTCCGTCGGCACGGTGAGGATCGCATGACAAAACGCACCGATCCCGAAGAAGGCGGCGATGCCCAGGTGCACGAGGCCGGTGGAGCCGACCATGACGTTCAGGCCGAGTGCGAGAATGCACGAAATGAAGACGATCGTGACCTGCCCTCCCAACGCCCCACCGAGCGCGGGCACGACGGCGGGCGCCATCGCGAGGAGTGCGAGCGCCGCGAGATCCCAGTGCCGGCGCAGCCACGTCCGCGTCCGCGGCCAGAACGGCCCCGAACGGCGTCCGCGCACCGGTCGCTCCGCATCGCGCTCGCTCATACCTTGTCCACCGTGCGGCGTCCCAGCAGGCCCTCGGGTCTGAAGACGAGGATCACGATCAGGATTCCGAAGACCACCGCGCCGGTCCACCGCTCACCGACGAGGAGACTCGAGAGCGCACGCACGAGACCGATGACGAGCCCGCCCACGACGGCGCCGGGCACGCTGCCGATCCCGCCGAGCACGGCCGCGGTGAACGCGTAGAGCCCGTTGAGGAAGCCCATCTGGAAGCCGATCGTCGTGATGGTGAGGCCGTGCACCACGCTCGCCGCCCCGCCGAGAAAGCCGCCGAGAAAGAAGGTGGCCGCGATCACCCGCTCGACGTCCACGCCCATGAGCGTCGCCGCCACCGGATCCTGGGCGACCGCCCGCATCGCCCGCCCGAGCGGGGTGGCGCGCACGAGCACGGTGAGCGCGACCATCAGCGGCACGACGATCGCGACCACGAGCAGGTCGCGCGCCGTGAACTGGAGGCGGTCCCCCGCGAGGAGGTTCGTCGCCGGCACCAGCGGCGGAAACGAGCGGTCGGCCGGTCCGATCCAGAAGAGGCCGACGTTCATGAAGATGAACGAGACGCCGATCGCCGAGACGAGCGGCGCGAGCTTCGGTGCCCCGCGAAGCGGCCGGTAGACGACGCGGTCCACGAGCACGTTGAGGCTGCCGCAGAAGAGGCCGCAGGCGAGCACGAGCCCCGCGATGCCGATCCACGTCGTCACCGGGCCGGCCGCCGTGAGGCCGCTGAACTCGACGAGCGACAGCGCGAGGCACGCGCCGAGCATGACCAGATCGCCGTGGGCGAAGTTGATGAGCCGGACGATGCCGTAGACCATCGTGTAGCCGAGGGCCACGAGCGCGATCAGCGCCCCATTGGCGAGGCCGATGAGGCACTGCTGGAGGAGGATCTCGGTGGACACGGGAGGCGGCCTCAGCTCGTGGCAGGGGACGCGTCGGGTTCGAGGACCTCCTCGAACACGAAGCGACCGTCGCGCACGGTGCTCACCGTGAGCGTGCGCAGCGTCGTGTCGCCGTTCGCGTCGAAGCCCCAGCGACCCAGGGCGCCGTCGTAGTCGCGGATCGCCAGCGCCGCGTCCGTGATCGTCCGCCGATCCTTGACACCCGCGTCCCGCACCGCACGCAGGGCGACGCCGGCCGCCTCGTAGCCGTAGACCGCATAGGCCTCCGGCATCTCGCCATACCGGGCGCGGTAGTGCTCGACGAAGGCCATCCCCTTGCCGGTCAGCTTTTCGGGGGGCAGCCCGCCGAACGTCACGAAGCAGCGACCCTCCAGATTCGCCGGGCCCGCAGCCTCGATGAAGACCTGCTCGAGGCATCCATCCGGCACCATCAGGATCGCCTCGACGCCGGCGCCGGCCATGTCCTTGGCGAGCTGTCCCCCCTTCGTCTGCGTCGTGCCACCGAAGTAGACGAGCTCCGGCCCCAGCGACCTGACCCGGGCCATGAGCGAGCGGAACTCCTGCGCCTTGGCGTCGATCGCATCGTGCGCCAGCACCGTCAGCCCGAGCTCGCGGCAGCGCTCCTCGAAGAGGTCGGCGATCCCCTTGCCGTAGACCTCGTTGTCGTCGAGGATCACGACGCGACGGATGCCGCGTCGCCACGCCCACTCGGCGGACAGCTGCCCCTGGAGGTCGTCCGCGGGCACGACGCGGACGAAATTGCGCCGGCCCGTGGGACGGTAGATCTCCGGCTCGCCGCGATCACCGAGCCCCGGCTTCGTGAGGCCCACCGCCGTGTTCGCCGGCGAGACCATGAGGAGGTCGCCGAGATTGAGGATCGGCATCGAGACCTTCGCCGCACCCGAGTTGAACGTCCCGAGGTAGGCGACGACATCGGGATCCTGGAGCGCACGCCGCGCGTTGGCGGCCTCGGCCTCGCTCGTCCACTGCCCCGCGGCAGCCGTCGCGTCGTCGAGGTCGAGATATTCGATGCGAAACGCCCCGACCCGACCCTCCGCCTCCGCGATCGCCAGCCTGATCCCGCGGACGATGGTGTCGGACTGCTGCTTCGCCGACCCGGTGCGGGGCAGGCTCGACACGAGGCGGATCACGCCGGGGTCACTCGGACGGCAGCCCGCCGCGGCGGCGGTGAGCGCGAGGGCCGACATCGTGAAGCGCCGCCGCTGCATGCCCGTACCCGAGGAGGACCGAGGCGGCGTTGTAGCAGATCGGCCGTCAGGACGCCCCGACCAGCCGCCATGCCCGGTGGATCCTCGCGTTGCGAAAGTCCTCGGGGATCGTGCGCCGCGTGATGTCGTGCACCGCCACGAAGTCGGTGGGCGGAGGCGTCACCAGCCGGAACGTGCGGGCATTCGTCGCGAAGTAGACGATGCCCCCGGGGGCGAGGCTGCGGGCGACGAGTGCGAGGAGTTCCGCGTGGTCGCGTTGGGCGTCCCACGGCGTCTCGCTCCGCGCCGACCGCGAGAACGTCGGCACATCCGCCACGACGAGGTCGAACGGCGGCTCGCCCCGCCGCGCCCGGTGCGCGAGGAAGGCCCGCGCCTCGTCGCGGACCACGCGGTGGCGTCCGGCGTCGGTGAAGCCGTTCGCGACGAGGTTCCGCCGCGTCCAGTCGAGGTAGGTGTTGGAGAGATCGACGCTCGTCGTCTCGAGGGCACCCCCCGCGGCGGCGTGGACCGAGAAGCTGCCGGTGTAACAGAAGAGATTGAGGCAGCGCTTTCCGTCGGCCTCCCCTCGCACCATCGCCCGCGTCTGGCGGTGGTCGAGGAAAAGACCCGTGTCGAGGTAGTCGGAGAGGTTGACCTCGAAGCCGAGCCCTCCTTCCCTCACGGTCAGCACCGCCTGGCGGTCGCCGACCTTCTCATACTGCCCGCCCGCCCGCTGCCGCCGCCGCACCTTGAGGAAGCTGCGGCCGGGGGGCACACCGAGCTCCGCGGCTGCCGCCTCGATCATGCGATCGAGCCACACCTCGTGCTCGATCTCGGTCCGCTCGTGCGGCCGCTCGTATTCGGCGGCGTGGAGCCAGCCCGCGTACCAGTCCACGACGAGCGGGATCTCGGGGATGTCGCGATCGTAGACACGAAACGCCTCGATCCCCTGACGGCGGGCCCACCGCGCGAGATGGCGGAAGCGCTTGGCGAGACGGCGGCGGAAGTCACCGATCTGGTCGGCGGTCGTGCGTGCCCGGGAGCGGGCCGGTCCCGGCGCGGCGTCTCCCCCGCCGGCCGCCTGAGCGCGATCCGCTTCGAGCGGTGGGCTCGGCACGCCGGCGGGCGCCTCCGCGACCATGAGCGGCGCATCCCGCTGCCGCACCTCGACCTCGAGCAGCCGGCAGGCGATCGGCCCGTTCATCAGGTGGACCCGTCGGCTGGTGCGCAGACCGAAGTGCTTCGTGGCGGGCGAGTCGGCCGCGAGAATCGCCGCACGCGAGCCCCCGCAGCG
>DNLZ01000501.1 GCA_003488325.1 Planctomycetaceae bacterium | reverse complement strand
GAATGTCTCCGAAGCTCGGGTTTCATGAAGGGTCTTCTATGAAGATGGTTCGCGCGATCCTCGGATGGCTGGCACCGCTGCTGATACTGGCTTGCGGTGTGGGCGGCTTCATGCTGCTTGGACGTCAGGCGCCGCCGGAGCGGCGCTCGGTCGAGCAGCCCGCGGCGACGCTCGTGCGCACGGCTGAGGTCGTCACCGAGGAGAACGGCCTGACGCTGCGTCTGGACGGCGTAGTCGTGCCACTGCGCGAGGTGACGCTCGCGGCCGAGGTGCCCGGGCGTGTGCGGAACAAGACGGCGGCCTGCGAGGCGGGTCGCTTCGTCGAGAAGGGCACGCTCCTCTTCGAGATCGATCCCCGCGACTATGAACTCGACGTCTCCCGGCTTGAGCGGGAAGTGACGCAGGCACGACTGGCAATCGAGGAGGTGGACGAGGAGATCGCGCAGAACGCGACGGCCGTCGATCTGGCGCAGCGGCAGCTCGACCTCGCCCGTCGGGAAGTGCGTCGACTCGATGTGCTCAAGGCGGGCCGCATCGTCACCGAGACCGAACACGACCGGGCAATGCGGGACGAACTGGCGGCGACCACGAGCCTCACGAACCTCGAGGGCCAGGCCCGTGTTTTCCGCAAGCGCCGCAACCGGCTCGAGGAGGCCCGGGCGCTCGCCGCCACCATGCTCGACAAGGCACGGCTCGACCTCGCCCGCACGCGGATCGAGGCGCCGGTCGACGGCATCATCGTCGATGACAAGGTCGAGCAGGATTCCTTTGTCGCCAAGGGTAATCCGCTCGTCACCATCGAGGACACGCGGGCCGCAGAGGTGCGCACGACCCTGCAAATGGACGAGGTCACGCGGGTCTGGGGCGGTCGCAGGAACGGAGAGACGGGCGGCCGCGAGGCGCACGCGCAGCTCGACACGCCCGCGACCGTCGTCTTCACCGTGGGTGACTCGGCCTACGAGTGGAAGGGAGTGCTCTCGCGGCAGGAAGGGCGGGGTCTCGATGAGAAGACAAGGACGCTTCCCTGCCGCGTGCTCGTCGCGGAGCCGCGGGCCGTCACGGCGCTTGATCGCTACGGAGCACCCCTGCCGCAGTTGCCGGCGGGGGCCCCGCAGTCGCTCCTGCGGGGAATGTTCGTCGAGGTGCGAATCCACGTCGATTCACCTGAGCACCTCGTGTCGATTCCCGAAGAGGCCCAGCGGCCCAGCGGCGACGTATGGGTCATGCGGGACGGGCGGCTCCGGGTCCTTTCGCCCCGTCCCGTCCTCGTGGCGGACGGACGCGTGGTGTTCGACTCGATCACATCCGGTCTCGTGCCGGGAGACCGCGTGGTGACGAGCCAGCTCTCCGATCCCCGTGATGGCATGGAGATCGTCGAGGCGACCGCGCCCAGGCCCGAGCCTCCCGTGATGGCCGAGGCGACGGACGGTAAGGACGCGACCTGAGGACGCGCAGATGAAGTCGATCATCGCCTGGACCGTCCGCAACACGCCCGCCATGAACGTGTTGCTCGTGGCCATCATGGTGATCGGGTGGTTCAGTTTCTCGTCGATGCGGCGGGAGGTGTTTCCAGAGTTTGACCTCGAAATCGCCCTCGTCACTGTGCCGTATCCCGGAGCGACGCCGGAGGAGGTGGAGGAGGGAATCTGCCAGAAGATCGAGGAGGCCTGCCGCAGCGTCGTCGGCATCAAGAAGATCACAAGCGTCGCCCGCGAAGGGATGGGCTTCTGCGTCTTCGAGATGAAGGAGACGGTGGAAGACCCGCAGCGTGTCGTCGGCGAAATCCGGTCCGAGGTGGAACGCATTCCGAGTTTTCCGGAACTTGCCGAGGATCCGAAGGTCGAGCAGGTGACGCTACGCACCCCGGCGATCAAGGTCGGTGTGCTCGCGCCACCGTCCGCTGACGGCGGTGAGCGGTCGGAACTCGAACTACGGGACGTGACGGAACGCGTGCGCGACGACCTCCTCGCGCTGCCGGCCGTGTCGGCGGTCAACATCGCCGGTGGCAAGGACTACGAGATATCCGTCGAGATCTCCGAGGCGACCCTCCGCAAGCACGGACTGTCGCTCAAGGCGGTCGCCGACATCATCCGTCGCGAGAATCTCGAACTCCCCGGCGGGACGATCCGCAGTGACGGCGGCGAGGTGCTGCTCCGGGGCAAGAACAAAAAATACGTGGGGGACGAGATCGCCCGCCTGCCGCTCGTCACACTTCCAGACGGGCTCGTACTCACGGTCGGCGACCTCGGGACCGTGCGCGACGGGTTCGCCGATGTCGCCGGCCGCAATCGAATCAACGGCCGGCACGGGCTGGTGGTCTCCGTCGATCGAAGTTCGGGCGAGGATCTGCTGGCGATGGTCGCCTCCGTCAAGGAGTACGCGGGTCAGGCATCGCTCCCGCCGGGCTACGAGTTGGTCACGTGGGCCGATGCGTCGGTGGACGTGCGGGAGCGGCTTGACATGCTCCTGTCGAACGGATCGCAAGGGCTGCTCATCGTTTTCGTGATCCTGGCGCTGTTCTTCGACCTGAAGGTCGGCTTCTGGGTCGCAATGGGTGTACCGGTCTCGATGCTGGGCACCGGGTCGCTCATGTTTGCGGCCGACCAGACCCTCAACATGCTCTCGATGTTCGCGTTCCTGATGGCCGTTGGCATCGACGTCGACGATGCAATCGTGGTGAGCGATAACGTCGAGCGTCACCGGAGGATGGGGAAGGGGCCGGTGCAGGCCGCGATCGACGGGACGGTGGAGATCGTACCTTCCGTGGTTTCCGGCGTGATGACGACTGTGATCACCTTCATGCCGCTGCTCTTCGTGTCGGGCGTGATGGGCAAGTTCATCGCGGTGATGCCTTTCGCGTTCATCGCCACACTACTCGTCTCGCTGTCAGAGGCGATCTTCGTGCTGCCGGGACACCTGGCCCACGAGGACAGCTTCGTGTTGCGGCTTTTCCAGTGGCTGTTCACACCGTTTCGTCCGCTGCTCCCTGCACTGCGGGCGGTCCAGCAGGCGTGCGATGCTGGGCTCAAGTGGTTCGTCAAGCACGCCTACGCGCCCGCCCTCGAAGGGGCGATCGAGAATCGTTGGGCCGTGCTGGCGGGGGCGGCCTCCATCCTGCTGCTCGCGGTCGGCCTGATCCGGAGCGGCACGACGCCGTTCAAACTGTTCCCCAAGATCGATGCGAAGCGAATCCAGGCTCGCGTGGTCTATCCCGACGGGACTCCGGCGAGCATCACCGAGGCAGGGATCGCACAGGTGGAGCGGGCACTCGACGAGACGGCTGCCCGGCTGGCCGGTACCGGCAGGCCGATCGTGACGTTCGTTTATGCATCGGTCGGTTCCGTCGAGATGCAAGGCAAGCCCGGGGTGGAGGCGAAGATGGGCGGTAGCCACATGGGCGCCGTGAGCGTGGAACTGGAGGATGCGGCGAATCGGCGGGTCACGAGCGACCAATTTCTGAGCGAGTGGCGGAAGACGACCGGTCCGCTCCCCGGCGCCGACAGCGTGATCTTCGCGACCGAGAACATCGGGCCAGCCGGGAAAGCGATCGAGTTCAAGCTGCTCGCGCCGTCCGATGAGGAATCGATCCGGCAACTCGAGGATGCCGTGGAGCGGACGAAAGTGTGGCTCGCCGAGTACCCCGGAGTGATCGATATCGACGACGACTCCCGCCCCGGGAAGTGGGAGTACCAAATGAAAGTGAAGCCGAGAGCCGAGGCGCTCGGCGTCTCACTGGCGGATCTCGCGTCGACGATTCGGGCGAGCTTTTATGGCGAGGAGGTCATGCGGCTGCAGCGCGGACGCCACGAGGTGAAACTCCTCGTGGCCTACCCGCGGGACGAGCGGCGATCTCTCGCGTCGATCGAAAACGTGCGGGTCCTTGGGTCGGACGGCGCCGCAAGGCCACTGGGCGAACTCGCCGACGTCAAGGCGGCCCGTGGGTATTCGGAGATCAACCGCCTGGGCCAAAAGCGATCGATCACGATCACGGCCGACATCGACGCCGGGTCGAGCCTCACGGCGGGGCAGGTCGTGGCCGACCTGCAGGAGCGCCTGGTACCCTCGCTCCTCGCCGATCATCCGGCGGTGCGGGTGCGGTGGGAAGGCGAGCAGGAGCAGACGAACGATTCCCTCCGCAGCCTCGGGCTCGGGTTCCTCGTTTCCGTGTTCGCGATGTTCGTGCTGCTCACGATCGAGTTTCGTTCCTATCTCCAACCCCTGCTGATTCTGACGGCGATCCCTTTCGGCGCGGCGGGGGCCGTGTTCGGTCACGCGTTGCTCGGCATGCCGCTTTCGCTGTTCACGATGTTCGGCGTGGTGGCACTGTCCGGGATCGTGGTCAACGACTCGATCGTGCTGATTGATTTCATCAACCAGCGGGTGCGCGAGGGGCGTCCGCTGAAGTACGCCATCCGCGAAGCGGGTTGCGTGCGCTTTCGGCCGGTGTTCCTCACGAGCATCACGACCGTCGGCGGCCTGCTGCCCCTGCTGTTCGATCGGAGCTTCCAGGCCCAGTTCCTGATCCCGATGGCGGCAGCGATGACCTTCGGCGAGATGGTAACGACGGTTCTCATCCTGATCATGATTCCCGTCGCCTACTCCTTCATCGGAGGATCGATCGACGACGAGCCGGAGGCGCCGGAGCCGTCGGCGGTGACGTCCGACGAGGGTGACACCGACTGGCTGCCCGACCACCTTCGAGAGCCGGCGCTTCAGAAGTGACGCCGTCGTTTCCCGCGCGCCATGGGCCGGGCATTGCATCCGTCAGGCGCTACACGAGCCAGTGGCAG
>DNLZ01000502.1:10762-12793 GCA_003488325.1 Planctomycetaceae bacterium | reverse complement strand
CGCCAGCCGGTGGCCCCGATCAACGGCATCGCCGTCATCGTCCCACTCCCTCTCGACGAGGATTCCGCGAGCTTCGTCGAGACGCTTGGCGCCGCGACTGCGGGTGATCTGTTGCAGATGACGCAGGCGTTCGGACTGCGGGTTCCCATCACGTTCGGCTGTGCGCTTCCCGGGCAGATGGCGGGGTGGAAGGAGCTCGGGGGCTTGCTGGCGGCTGGGGACCGAGGCAAGGCCGCAGGACAGGCGTTCTCGCCGGGGCTGCTGGCGACGCCCGACGACCTCGCCGCACTGGCCATCAACGCCAGCGGGCGGTTCACCGACATCATCGGCGAATTGGTCGCCGAACCGCGCGCGGTGAGCCGGCCGGCGGCCAACCGGTCGATGCTGCGCTTGATGTGCCGCATGCGTACGGCCGGCGTCGACGCGATCACCAACTACCTCCAGAAGGCGGTCGACTTCGTGGCCGACTCGGCGCCCCCCCTCCTGGCGGGGTGTTATGTGATGGCCACCGGCGAACGAGGCGACGCCGGGTTTTTTGGCAGGGGCTTCTTCGAGCGGCTGGTGGCCGTGCAGGGGGAGCTCGAGTGGACGCAGTCGAGGCTCGATCGCGACCGACGGTACCGCCGGATGTCGGCCGTTTTCCTCGCCTTGATCGGGCTCCTCGCCCTCGCCATCGCAGGCATCGTGGCCTGGCGGCTGAGCTTCTGACGCGCCGCCGCGCCCCCCGGCGGGGCGCGAAAACCGAAGCTAGACTTCGCGTGTCGGGGCCTTTGGGCGTCATGGCTGGCCCGCGGCCCGAAGACCCGGCGTCCGCGCGGAGTCTCCATCCCATGGCCGGTTTCGTTCTCGATCTCGACGTGCTCCGCGCGCCGGTGGCAGCGGATGCGCCCGCGGGGATCGACCTGCAGATCGACGAGGCGGGCCGCGCGAGGCGTTCCGCGCTCCGCGACCTCCGCGAGGAGGCGCGTCGGATCGAACGTCAGGCCGACGAGGGGGATGCGGGGGCGGGCGGCTGGCCTGCGGCCGTCGGCATCTGGCGTCAGGTGCGGGACGACGCGGTGGACATCCTCGCGCATCTGTCGCGCGACACGAGCATCGTCGCGATGCTCATCGAGGCGCTCTGCCGCACGGATGGTTTTGCCGGCCTCGCGCTCGGCTTCGACGCGGCCCGCGCGATGGTCGAGTCCACCTGGAGCGATCTGTACCCGGCGCCCGATCCCGAAGACGGACCAATCACCGACGCGATGCGCCTCGAGGAGCGGTCGATGCCGCTCGTGCGGCTCTCGGGCCTCGATTCGGAAGGCCTGCTCGTGCCGGCGATCCTCAGGATTCCGATGACGTCGGATCGCGCCGGCGACGCGCTCGGCCTGTGCCACTACAAGAGCAGTCGCGACCTCGTGAACGAGACCGATGGGGAGAAGATCCAACTCGCCGTCTCGCGCGGGGCGACGTCCCCCGAGCAGTTCACGGCCGCGGTGCGTGGCACCGACACGGCGTTCTTCCGCACGGTGTTCGCCGACCTCCAGTCCGCCCGCGCGGCCTGGGAGGCGCTGTGCGACGCGGTCGACACCGCCTCGTCGGGAGCCGCCGGCCTCCCTGCGAGTCCGCTCCGGTCGTTGCTCGAGGAGTGCGATACCGCGATTCGTGCATTCGCACCACAGGCCGTGCCCCCGGCACCATCCGCGTCCGCGCCGGCCGGTGAGGATGAGGCGTCACCGCCGAGCGACGCGCCGGGAACGGCCGCGCCCGGCGACCCGGTACGCGATCGGGAGGCGGCCTTCCGGCAGCTGGACGTCATCGCCGGATTCTTCGAAAGAAACGACCCGCACAGCCTGATCGCCTTCCAATTACGAAACGTCGTGCGACTCGGCCGCATGCCCCCGGCGGAATATTACCGGGAGGTTATTCCCGACAGTGGTGCCCTGCAGGCGATGTTCAAATTTGTCGGCATTCAGCCGCCGCCCGACTCGGCCGCCTCCTGAAGCCCCATGCGGCGTTGACTTTGGCCTTCCCCGGGTTACAAAACAGGGT
>DNLZ01000502.1:0-10386 GCA_003488325.1 Planctomycetaceae bacterium | reverse complement strand
TCGACACCTCCCGTCGCGAGATCATCCCATGCCCGAGTCGATCCACAACAAGCTCTCGCGCGTTCGCAAGCCGCGCGTGCACATCACGTACGAGGTCGAGACCGAGGGGGCGGTGGTCGTCAAGGACCTGCCGTTCGTCGTCGGTGTGATGGCCGACCTGTCGGGCCAGCCGACGGAGCCACTCAAGCCGCTCAAGGATCGCAAGTTCGTCTCCATCGATCGTGACTCGTTCAACGAGGTCATGCGGCGGATGACGCCCGGCGCGGAGTTCCGCGTCGAGAACACGCTCGCGGGCGACGGCAGCGAGATGGCCGTCAAGCTGAAGTTCTCGTCGATCGACGACTTCGAGCCGGCCAAGGTGGTCGAGCAGATCGAGCCGCTGCAGAAGCTGCTCGATACGAGGAACCGTCTGCGAGAGCTCATGAGCGCCGTCGACCGTGCCGATGGGCTCGAGTCGGAGCTCGAAAAAATCCTGCAGAGCGACGACCAGCTCAAGGCCTTGGCCGGTGAGATGGGGATCGGCGGTGGCGCGGCAGGTGGCGATGGTTCCAACGAGGAGAAGCCCCAATGAGCACCGGAGAAGCCCAGTCCCAGGCAGGAGCCGCGCAGGCACAGACGGCTGCCGCCGGCAGCCTGCTCGATCAGATCACCAGCGCGATGCCGCGGGCCGTGGACAAGCCGCGGCGCGACGAGCTCATCCGCTCGCTCGTCGAGGAGTCGCTCAAGGGCACCGTCAAGTTCGACAAGAACGTCGCCCGGACGATCACACGGGCCATCGAGGCGATCGACACGGCGATGTCGCAGCAGCTCGCCGCGGTGATGCACCACCCGCAGTTCCAGAAGCTCGAGAGCGCCTGGCGCGGGCTCCACTACCTCGTGATGAACTCCGAGACGGGTGCCCAGCTCAAGATCCGGGTGATGAACGTCTCGAAGCGCGAGCTCTTCAAGGATCTCGAGAAGGCCGTCGAGTTCGACCAGAGCCTGACGTTCAAGAAGATCTACGAGGCGGAGTTCGGCTCCCCCGGTGGTGAGCCGTACGGCGCGATCATCGGCGACTACGAGTTCACGGCGCACCCCGAGGATGTCGACCTGCTGACCAAGATGTCGCAGGTCTCGGCTGCCGGCTTCTGCCCATTCCTCTCCGCCGCCAGCCCGAAGCTGCTCGGTCTCGAGAACTTCACCGAGCTCTCGAAGCCGCGGGATCTCGAGAAGATCTTCCTCGACGAAACCTACGTGAAGTGGAGGAGTTTCCGCGATTCCGAGGATTCGCGATTCGTCACGCTCACGATGCCGCGGTGCCTGTCGCGGCTGCCGTACGGCAAGGCCACGAAGGCCGTGGAGGAGTTCGACTTCGAGGAGGTGGAACTCGACGAGAAGGGTGAGGCGAAGCCCGTGCCCCACGAAAACTACGCGTGGATGAGCACGGCCTACGTGCTGGGTGCGAGGCTGACCGACGCGTTCGCGAAGTACGGCTGGTGCACCGCGATCCGCGGTGCCGAGAACGGCGGCAAGGTCGAGGGCCTGCCGGCGCACGTCTTCACCGCCGACGACGGCGACAAGGCGCTTCAGTGTCCCACCGAGATCGCCATCACGGACCGTCGCGAGGCGGAGCTGTCGAAGCTCGGATTCCTCCCGCTGTGCCACTACAAGAACACCGATTACGCGGTCTTCTTCGGGTCGCAGACGACGCAGAAGCCGAAGAAGTACGATCGCCCCGAGGCCACGGCCAACGCGGCGATCTCGGCGCGACTGCCCTACATGATGGCGACCGGCCGGATCGCCCACTTCCTCAAGGTGATCGCCCGCGACAAGATCGGCTCGTTCATGGAGCGGCAGGACTGCGAGGAGTGGCTGAAGCGGTGGATCGCGAACTACGTGACCACTGATCCGCATCCCTCGGATGACACCAAGGCGCGCTTTCCCCTGGCGGAGGCCGCGATCAAGGTCGAGGAGATTCCCGGCGCGCCGGGGAGTTACAACGCCGTCGCGTGGCTGCGGCCGTGGCTCCAGCTCGAGGAACTGACGACGAGCATGCGGATGGTCGCCAAGATCCCGGCGTTTGCGAAGGGCGGCTGAAGCCTGACGAAAATCCTCGCTCAGGTCGCGTTCGGCGTCGCGGGAGTGATGTCCGGGGAACGAGCATATGGCGTCTTCCTCGGTGCATGATCTGGGTGCTCAGGAGCGGCACGCGACTGATCAGCGGGTGAATGCGACGGCCGTTTCCGCACCGGCTGCCGTTCGCGAATCGCTGCCGCTCGTCGCTGGGCTTGACCTGGGTCGGCTCGTGGGCGGCCGCGTGTCGCCGGGTCCGTCTGCCGTCGGGGCCCTGCTGGCCGCGCGTGATCGCGCGGAGGCACTCGTCGCATGGGCGGCGCTTCGTGTCGCACCGGGTGAACGGCTCGGACGGGCTGAACTGCAGGCGAGGCTCGGGGACGATATCGCCGCCATCGACGCGGCCCTCGGATCCCAGCTCGACGCGGTGCTTCATCATGCGTCGTTCCAGAAGCTCGAGGCCGCCTGGCGGGGCCTCAGGTGGCTGGTGGATGAGGCCGCCGCGGCCGATGCGGCGAGCGATCGTCAGGGCCGGATCGAGGTCCGCGTGCTGCCGACGACGAAGCGCGAACTGCTGCGGGATCGCGAGCATGCGGTGGAGTTCGACCGTTCCGCGCTCTGGCGGAAGGTCTACGAGGAGGAGTTTGGCACGGCGGGAGGGACTCCGTTCGGCCTGCTGCTCGCGGATTTTGCGTTCGGCCCGGGCCCGGATGACGTCAATCTGCTCACCGGCCTTTCCGAAGTGGCGACAGCCGCCTTCTGTCCGCTCCTCGCCAACCCTTCGCCGAGCCTGTTGGGAATCGATTCACACGCCGACATCAACGGCTTCCTCGACATCGAGCGGTATCAGGCCGGCCCGTCGTTCGTGAAGTGGCGTGCGCTCCGGCAACGTCCGGAGAGCAGGTTCATCGGCCTCCCGATCCCGGGCGTGCTCGGTCGACTGCCGTATGACGGCTGGGTGCGTCCCGGGGCTGTGGCGTCGGGGGCCGAGGAGTCGTGGGCGGAACGGGGCTTCCCGTATCGCGAAACGGTGGATGGTCCGGGACGCGGCGCGCGGTTGTGGATGGGCGGCATCTGGCCGCTGGCGGCCGTGATCATGCGGGAGTTTGGTGTGAGCGGCTGGTTCGCCGACATCCGCGGTGGCTCCCGCGGATTCGACGGCGGGGGGGTCGTGCGCAACCTGTCGGCGGACGGGTTCGACGGGTTCGCGGCGGGCGACGCCGTGCGCGGTCCGGCGGAAGTCGAGATCATGGAGGACGTGCAGGCGCAACTGGAGGCCGCCGGCCTGGTGCCCCTGTGCTGCGGCGGTGCCGACGGACGCGCGGTGTTCCTCTCCAATATGTCGCTGCACAAGCCCGAAACATTCGATCGGCCGATCGCGACCGCCAATGCCCGCATCTCCGCGATGCTGCAGTACGTTCTGTGCGTGTCTCGCTTCGCCCACTACCTCAAGGTGATGGCGCGAGACAAGGTGGGTGGATTCGCCGAACCGGCGGAACTCGAGCGCTACCTCAACGACTGGGTGAATCGCTACGTGACGCCGGACGACCAGGCCTCGGCCGAGGTGCGGGCGAAACTCCCCCTGCGTGCCGCCCATGTGGAGGTGCGCGAGGAGTCGGGCACGGCCGGGGCGTTCAAGATGGTGATGTGGCTGCAGCCGCACTTCCAACTCGAACAGCTCGATGCGACCCTGAAACTCGTCTCCACCGTCGTGCGGAGCGAGACGAAATGATCCCACCCCAGGAGCCCTCATGAAGACACCCCACGAATGCCTGAAGGACGGCCGCCTCGCGGAGGCGCTCGAGGCATCACAGGCGAAGGTCCGCTCGAGTCCGTCGGATCTCGAGGCCCGCTGGCTGCTCGCGGAACTGCTCGTGCTCAACGGCGAGATCGAGCGCGCCGACCAGCAGTTCGACACACTCATGAACCTGGAGCCACGGGCCGCCGTGACGGCGGCGCCGATCCGCCAGCTCCTTCGCGCCGAGACGGCGCGCCGGGATTTCTTTTCCGCCGGACGCGTGCCGGAGCTCATCGACGGCGTCGATGAAGGCATCCGGGCACGGCTCGAGGCGTTCGTGCACGCCCGCGCAGGGGACCGCGCCGCCGCCGGGAGGACGGTGGCTGCCGCCGAACGGGACAGGCCCGCGCTCTCGGGCACGCTCGACGGCAAGCCGTTCGGGGATTTCCGTGACCTCGACGACATCACGGCCGGCGTGTTCGAGGTGCTGACGCGGACCGGGAAGTATTACTGGATTCCAATGGCAAGGGTGGATCGCGTGGAGTTCACGCCGCCGGAGCGCCCCCTCGATCTGCTGTGGCGCCCGGCCCGGATGGTCGTGCGCGACGCCTTCGATGCGCAGGTGCATCTGCCGGCCGTCTACGGCACCGAAGGCGATCGGGACGACGAGCTGCGGCTCGGGCGTCGCACCGACTGGCTCGGCGCGGAGGGGGATGCGATCGTCGGCGTGGGCCGCAGGACCTTCGTCATCGATGGCGAGGAACCGATCGACATGATGGCGATCGGCACGCTGACGCTCGCCGGGGGGGCGTCGTGAGCCGGCTTCCCACGGACCGGGACGAGGTCTTGCCGAGCGTGCTCGACCGGCTGCTCGACGACCAACCCGACGAGACGAGGGAGCCCCGCTGGCGGGAGGCGACGGCGATCCGGGTGATCAAGACGAGCCTCTGCCGGGACCTGCAGAACCTCCTCAACACCCGGCGGTCACTGGGGGTGATTCCCGAGCACTACGAGTGCCTGCCGACCTCGCTGCTCAACTACGGCCTGCCCGACCTCCAGAGCCTCGAGGTGCGTGAGGACCACGACCTCGAGGCACTCAGCCGCCGCATCGCCGAGTTGATCCGGGCGTTCGAGCCGCGTCTCCAGCAGGTGCGCGTGGCCGCGAACCTGGCCGATGGCGATCGCCGGCCGATCGATCGCCGACTGCGGTTCGTCGTCGAGGCGGTGCTGGTCGTGGAGCCGCTCCGTGAGGCGATCACGATGATCAGTGAACTCGACATGGCGGCGGGTGACTTCAGCGTCGGAGTGGGGGCATGAGCGACGATCTCCTTCCCTGGTACGAGCGGGAACTCTCCCTGCTCAAGGATGCCGCCGGACGCTTCGCCGCGCAGCATCCGAAGATCGCGGCCCGCCTCAACCTCGGCAGCGAGACGGTCGCCGATCCGCACGTCGAGCGGCTCCTGCAGGGTGTCGCGTTTCTCAACGCCAGGCTGCACAAGCGGCTCGACGACGACTACCCGGAACTCACCGGTGGCCTGCTCGATCTCCTCTACCCGCACTACCTGCGTCCGACGCCGTCGATGTCGATCGTGGAGATGCAGCTCGATGCCAAGCAGGCCGCCCTCGTCGCGGGGCACGCGGTGCCACGGGGCACCTCGATCGATACCGAGCCGGCGGACGGCGAGCCGTGTCGTTTTCGGACCTGCTTCGACCTGCGGCTCTGGCCCCTCGCGGTCACGGACGTCCGCATGGCCGGCCCACCGTTTCGGCTGCCGCTCGTGCCACCGGTCGCCACGGCGACCGTCCTGGAGGTGACGCTCGAGACCTTCCAGTCGCAGGTGCGGATCGGCGACATGCCGCTCGGCAGCCTTCGCCTCCATCTCAATTCGGGAGCAGGCACGCTCCTCTTCAAGCTCTACGAGTTGCTGCTGACGCGCTGCCTCGGCGTGGTCGTTTCCACGGGACCGACCGACCCGCAGCCGGTGCTCCTGCCGGGCGATCGCGTCGTGGCTGCGGGCCTCGAGCGTTCCGAGGCGGCGATTCCCGACGATCCGCGCAGCTTCCCGGGCTACCGCCTCCTGTCCGAGTTCTTCGCCCTGCCGCAGAAGTTCATGTTCGTGGACGTGATGGGGCTCAGTCCGGGCGTGCTCGCGCGGATCGGCCCCCGCATGCACCTCTCGTTTCTCCTGTCGGCGACCGACCGCGAGCTCGAGCGGCTCGTCGGCCCGAGCGCCGTGCGGATCGGCTGCACGCCGATCGTCAACCTCTTCGAGCAGCGTCTCGACCCGGTGCGCATCTCCGGCACGCGCACCGACTATCCGGTCATCCCCGACGCAAGGCGTCCACGGGGCGTGGAGATCCACTCGATCGAGTCGGTGCTGGCCAGTGGCCCCGGCGAGCGGCCGGTGCGGGTGTCGCCGATCTACGCGGCCGGTGCCGCGACATCCACCAGTGACGATGCCCGCAGGCGGCTGCGATGGTCCGCCGTGCGCCGGCTCGTCGAGGACGAGCGTCCCGACGGCGGATTCGATCGCGCCGGCGACACATGGATCTCGCTGCTCGACGAGCGCGGTGGTCCGGCGGACGTGTCGAATCTCGTGCTCCACATCCGCGCCGTCTGCACCAACCGCAACATGGCCGACAAGCTCCCCTTCGCCGTGGGGCGGCCGCGGCTGCACCTCGAGGATGGGCAGGGGCCGGTCGATCGCATCACGTGCCTCGTGCGCCCCACCAAATCGCTCCGGCACCGGGCGGGACGCGGGGACGCGTGGCGGATCGTCTCCCACCTCTCGCTCAACCACTTGTCGCTCGTCGATGCGGGGGACGGGCGGGCCGCGGCGGCGCTGCGCGACATTCTCGCGCTCTACCTCCACGACGATCTCGACGACTTCGCCCAGAAACAACGCTGGATCCAGGGCATCATCGGCGTGCGGGGCCGTCGCGTGGCGGCCCGCGTCGGCGGTGACTACGGAGGCGTGGCGCAGGGCATCGAGGTGACGCTGCAGCTCGACGAGGAGCGATTCAGCGACCATACGGCCTACCTCTTCTCGACCCTCATCGACCGCTTCCTCGGCGCATGGGTCTCGATCAATTCGTTCAGCCGCACGGTGGCGACGAGCCGCCAGCAGGAAAGTCGACAGGAGCAGTGGAGATGGCCGCCGAGAGCGGGCAGCCGGACGCTGGTGTGAACGCGCTGGTGGACGAAATTCTCGCCACCCCCCAGCGATTCGAGTTCTTCCAGGCCGTGCGGGTCATCGACGACGCGACGTGGCGCCGCATGGTGGCGGCATCGTCCCGTGACGCGCTCCTGCGGCGGGACGACGACGGTCTCGTACGGCTGCACTCCGCGATCACGCTCGGATTTCCGGGCGGTGCGATCGTCGCCGCCTCCCGCCCCGCCGACGGTGGCCTCGAGCCTGTCGAGTGCGAGGTCGCATGCTTCGGACTGGTCGGTCCCGCCGGCGTGCTGCCACGGCACTACACGACGCTCATCATGGAGCGGCTCCGCCGCTTCCGCGATGCGACGCTGCGGGACTTCCTCGACGTGATCGAGAATCGATCCCTCTGGCTCCTGTACCGCGCGTGGACCAAGTATCGGCAGGTGCCGCTGATCGAACGCACGCGGCTGCGCGATTCGGGCACGCCCTGGGACGACGGCGCCTCGTCGCCACGGGATCCCGTCACGGCGTCGGTGGCGTGCCTGACGGGCCTCGGCACCCGCGGGCTGCCCGACCGGCTCAGGATCGACGACGAGCTCGTGTTCCACTACGCCGGCCACTATGCCCACCATCCTCGTTCCGCCGATGCGCTCGAGCAGCTGCTCTCCGACGCGTTCGGGATGACGATCCGTGTCGAGCAGTTCGTGGGCCGCTGGCTGTCCCTGGAACCGCAGGATCAGACGCGGCTCGCGTCCCCCGAGGAGCCGGAGGGCCGCAATGCGCGGCTCGGAGCCGGTGCCATCGCCGGGGCGCGGGTGTGGAACGTGCAGTCCGTCATCGAGATCATCGCCGGCCCGCTGACGCTGCCCGAGTTTCTTTCGCTGCTGCCGGGGGCGCGCTGGCTCGGGCAGATCGGTGACGCGGTACGCATGTACGTCGGGCTCGCACTCGACATCCGCGTGCGGCCACAGCTGGCGGCCGCGAGCGTGCCGGGGACGTACCTGGCGGCTTCCCGGGAGGTCGATCGCAGCCGGCCTCCGGCACGACTCGGGTGGACCACCTGGCTCGTGACCACCGCCTCCACCGTCGACCGCTCCGACGCCGCCTTCATGGTGCCCTGACGGCCCGAGGCGTGGTCAGCCGAGGTAGATCCGCTTTCCGTCGATCGTGACGTCGTCATCCGCGAGTTCCGTGATGCGGCCGGCCTTGAGGTCGTAGTCCCCCTCGACATGGCTGCGCACCCGGCCGAGCCGCTGGTGGACCGCCCCGGACACCCACTGCGTCAAATCGGTGAGCCGCTCGAAGAGATGCCGGGCGGTGAACTGCAGTTTCTCGGCCACGATGTCCACCAGTCCGCTCTTGATGAACACGCCATCGCGGGCGAGCAGGTCGATCCGGCCACGAGGCGCGGCGAACTCGATGTCGCCCGGGGCCACGAACGTGGTGGTTCCGCTCCCCTCCAGCAGGCCGATGACGTACCACGCGTCGTCGCGGCCGATCGCGAGCACCTCGTCACCCACGACCGGCGCGTAGCTCTGGACGAGCGCCAGCCGTGCCGTGGCCGTCGCTCCACCGTCGAGCGCCAGCACGACGCGACGACCCTCGACGGCCACGATCCGGCCGGGACCCAGCCGCGTGCCCTCTCCGGCGGCTGCCGGCGCCTCGAGGAGTTCGTGCACGGCGAGGTGGGTGTTGGTGAACGCGGACTCGAGCGCCATGCCGCACCCCGGGGAAGCCACCGATCGGGCTCAGGAGCCGACGGTGTACGACTCCTGCACCTTGCCCTTCGACGCGCCGGTGGCGTCGAACTTGTTCACCGTCATCGTCAGCTTGTGGAAGCGGAATTCGACGGTATCGGTGGGCGTGAGCGCCGCGTCGATCGCGTCGCCCACCGCATCGCCGATCCCGTACGCCGAGACGTTCACGTCCTCGAGTTCGCACTCGAACGTGACGCAGGGCTTCCCCGCGATCGTCGTCGTGACGTGGATCTGCACCTTGGGCAGCTTCCTCCCGTCGAGGCAGGCCTTGAAGGCCTTGACCGACGAGCCGTCGATCGCCTTGTGGACGGCGATGGCATCGAACGACACGCTGCCGACGGCCTTGTCGGAGGAGATGAACGAGCCCGTCACCCGCTCCGCGCCGAGACGGAGCCCGACCAACGGGCTCCAGCCCTCGTGTCCCGCCGCGGTCGCGCCCCCCTCGAAGTCGCCGATCTTCACGAAGCCGGCGACCCTCGCGAACCCGCGTCCACCCGCGCGGTCACGGTCCGAATGGGCAGAGCCTGATTCGACGGTCCCTGGCATGCTCATGCGGATCTCCTCGCAGGAGGCGGAAGCCGCGCGGCGGAGCGGCTGGATGGTTGACTCTCAGCGATCATAGCACCGTGTGCACGGCCCACAACGCTTCGGCACTCGATCACCTGCATCGTGTTCATTCGATGAGATAGTCGAAGCCGCCTCCCGTATCGAGTCGCACCTGCACCCGCTCGACGGGTCGGCCCTCGGCCATCCTCCCGAGCAGCCGCGTCGAGAGGTCGGGCAGCATGCCGCCGGAAAGCACGTGGTCGATGTTGCGGGCACCGCTGTCCACCTCGTGGCAGCGATCGACCACGGCCTTGACGACGTCGGCCTCCCAGCCGAACGACGCCTTGTACGCCGCCTCGAGCCGTCGGCCGATCGACCGCAGCTTGAGTTCGCAGATGCCGCGCAGCACCTCGTCGGAAAGCGGGAAATACGGGAGCACCGTCAGCCGTCCGAGGAAGGCGGGCTTGAACACCTTGAGCAGGTCGCCATGGAGCGCCTCGGCCAGACCGGCCGCGTCGGGACGCGTGGCCGGATCGGCGCAAAGCTTCATGACCGTGTCGGTGCCGGCGTTGCTCGTCATGATGATGACGGTGTTCTTGAAGTCGATATCGCGACCCTCGCCATCCTTCAGCATGCCCTTGTCGAACACCTGGTAGAAGATGTCCTGCACGCCGGGATGGGCCTTCTCCATCTCGTCGAGCAGCACCACGCCGTAGGGCCGCCGCCGGACCGCCTCGGTGAGCACGCCCCCCTCGCCGTAGCCCACGTATCCGGGTGGCGATCCCATGAGGAGCGACACCTTGTGCTCCTCCTTGAACTCGCTCATGTTGATGACGGTCATGTGGCTCTCGCCACCGAAGAGCAGGTCGGCGAGCGTGAGCGCCGTCTCGGTCTTCCCCACGCCGCTGGGGCCCGCCAGCAGGAAGACGCCCACCGGGCGCCGCGGGTCGGTGAGCCCGGCCCGCGAGGTCTTGATGCGCTCGGCGATCGTCTCGAGCGCGTGCGACTGGCCGACGATCCGTTCCTCCATCCGGGTCTTGAGCTCGAGCACGCCCCGGATCTCGTCCGAAACCATGCGGCCGACCGGGATGCCGGTCCAGCCGGCGATGACCTCGGCGATCTGCTGGCCGTCCAC
>DNLZ01000060.1:8424-10454 GCA_003488325.1 Planctomycetaceae bacterium | reverse complement strand
ACGAGTTTCTCGCGCGCGAGGCTGCCGCAGGCCGGGTCGCTCCCGACGACTTTCGCCCCGCCTCGCGGCGGCTGCTCGTGCACGGCCACTGCCACCAGAAGGCCCTGTCCTCCCTCGACCCCACGGTGCGGATCCTCGCGCTGCCCCGGGGGCACACCGTGGAGGTCATTCCGAGCGGGTGCTGCGGGATGGCCGGCTCGTTCGGCTACGAGCGGGAGCACTTCGATCTCTCGATGCGGATCGGCGAGCTCGTCCTCTTTCCGGCGGTGCGGGCGGCGGGCGGGGACGTGACGCTCGTGGCCCCGGGCACGAGCTGTCGCCACCAGATCAAGGATGGCACCGGCCGCACCGCGCTGCATCCGGTCGAGGTGCTGCACGCGGCGCTGCCGTGATCCTCATCGACGCCAGGAGCCGACGGTGGCTGACACGATCGACGAACGCGTGAGCCCGCGACCCGCCGACGACACCCGGCGTGCGAGCAGACCGCGACTGCGGAGGCCGGACATGCGGATCGTCGGTGCACTCGTGGTCGCGGTGCTGGTGGCGGTGGTGCTCCGTCGCGAGGCTGTGGCCGCACGGCCCAACGTCGTCTGGATCATCGTCGACGACATGTCGGCGAACTTCGGCTGCTACGGCGAGCGGCTCGTGCCGACGCCGCACGTGGACCGGCTCGCGGCCGAGGGGACGCGGTTCACCCACGCGTTCGTCACCTGTCCCGTCTGCTCCCCGTGCCGCTCGGCGCTGATCACGGGGATGTATCAGACGTCGATCGGCGCGCACCACCACCGCAGCGGCCGTGGCCTGGAGAAGATCCATCTGCCGGAGGGGGTGCGGCCCGTGCCGGAGCGGTTCAGGGAGGCGGGTTATTTCACCTGCATCGGCGACGGGGATGAACCATTCGGGAGCGCACGGCCGCGCGCGCGGCGGCTGGGCAAGACGGACTACAACTTCGTCTGGGACGAGAGCATGTACGACGGCTCCGACTGGTCGGGCCGCGCGGCGGGACAGCCCTTCTTCATGCAGGTGATGCTCTCGGGGGGCAAGCTCCGGGGCGGTACGGCCGAGGCGGCGGCGAAGCTGGCTGACCGCGCGGCCCGGGAGTTTGGCGTGGCGGTCCGGCCCGAGGATGTCGTCCTGCCGCCCTACCTGCCGCGCGACCCCATCCTGCTTGCCGATCAGGCGGCCTACCTGGACGCGGTGCGGTTCACCGATGCCGCCGTGGGACGTGTGGTGGACCGACTCGAGGGAGAGGGCATTCTCGACGACACGCTCGTCATCTTCATGACCGACCACGGGATCAGCCACGTGCGAGCCAAACAGTTTCTCTACGACGAAGGCACGCACGTGCCGCTCGTGATCCGTGGACCGGGCATCGAGGCGGGGGTCGTGCGCGACGACCTCGTCGAGCACATCGACCTGCCTGCCCTCTCGCTCGCCGCGGCCGGCTTGCCGATCCCGGCGTCCATGCAGGGCCGCGACGTGTTCGCCTCCGACTACGTGCCTCGCGACGCGGTGTTCGCCGCACGGGACCGGTGTGACGAGACGGTTGACCGCATCCGCAGCGTCCGCACCGAGCGGTTTCTCTACATCCGCAACTACCATCCGCGCCGCCCGCTTCTGCAGCCGAATGCGTACAAGGACGGCAAGACGATCCTGCAGTCGTTGCGGGCGCTCCACGACGCGGGTCGACTCGCCCCGGAGACCGAGCGGCTGCTCTATTCCCCCACGCGGGCCGTTGAGGAACTCTACGACTGGCGCGCGGATCCCTGGCAGATGAGGAATCGTGCCGACGATCCGTCGCTGCGCACGGAACTCGATTCACTCCGCGCGAGACTCGACCGCTGGATGCGGGAGACGGTCGATCGTGGCCCCGAGACGGAGGCGATGTACGACAGCGAGATGCGGGTCTATGTCGGAGACGGCAATCCCGAGGTCGAGCGGAACATCGCGACGATGAAGCGGTGGGCGGCGGAGGGCAGGTGACGGACGGTCGCAGATCGGCGATCGTGGCGCTCCGGATCGTGCGACGG
>DNLZ01000060.1:1996-8115 GCA_003488325.1 Planctomycetaceae bacterium | reverse complement strand
GCGACGGCGCGGGCTCTGACCGACGGTCACGCCGTGCGGTATCGTGGTGATCTCCTCCTGCGGAACGCTGCATGGCACGCGCCTCGACTCCCGTCACGATCGTCTGGTTCCGGCACGACCTGCGGCTCGACGACCAGCCCGCGCTCGCCGCAGCGGCGGCCCGTGGGGCGGTCGTGCCCGTTTTCATCTGGGCGCCCGAGGAGGAGGCGCCGTGGGCGCCGGGGGCGGCGTCACGGTGGTGGCTGCACCAGTCGCTCGAAAAGCTCGCGGCGGGGCTGGCCAAGGCCGGTGCACCGCTCGTGATCCGCCGCGGGCCGTCGCTCACGGCGCTCGCCGCGCTCGCGAAGGAGTGCGGCGCGACCCACGTCGCGTGGAACCGCCGGTACGAGCCGGCCGTCGTACGTCGTGACACCGACATCAAGAAGCGGCTCGCCGCCGACGGCCTGGAGGTGGAGAGCTTCAACGGCGGCCTGCTGTTCGAGCCCGTTCACGTGGCGACGAAGGAGGGCAGGCCGTACCAGGTGTTCACGCCGTTCTGGCGGGCGCTGCTGGGGCGGCCCGAGCCGGTCGAACCGGCGGCCGCCCCGCGGAAGCTGCGTGCCGCCACGGCCGACCTGCGCAGTCTCACGGTGGAGGCGCTCGACCTGCTGCCGACGATCGACTGGGCGGGCACGATGCGCTCGACGTGGAATCCGGGTGAGGCCGGGGCGCGGAAACGTCTCGACACGTTCCTCGAATCACGGCTCGGCGGCTACGGGACGGAACGCGACCGGCCCGACCATGAGGGCACAAGCGCGCTCTCGCCCCACCTCCACTTCGGCGAGATCTCGCCACGCCGTGTCTGGCACGCGGTGCGCGAGGCGGCGGGAGGGCGGCCGGCCGCGAAGATCACCGGCAGCCCCGAGGTCTACCTGCGCGAGCTCGGCTGGCGGGAGTTCGCCAGTCACCTGCTCTACCACTTTCCCCATACGAGCGACCAGCCGTTGCGTGCGGACTACGCGCGGTTTCCGTGGGCGAACGATCCCGTGGGCCTGCGGGCGTGGCAGCGGGGCCGAACGGGGTTTCCGATCGTCGATGCCGGCATGCGGCAGCTCTGGGCGACCGGCTGGATGCACAACCGCGTGCGGATGATCGTGGCGAGCTTCCTCGTGAAGGACCTGCGGGTCTCGTGGCTCGAGGGGGCGCGCTGGTTCTGGGACACGCTCGTGGATGCCGATCTCGCGGCGAACACGCTCGGCTGGCAGTGGGCGGCAGGCTGCGGAGCCGACGCGGCGCCGTACTTCCGCGTGTTCAATCCCACGAGCCAGGGCACGAAGTTCGATCCCGACGGCGCCTACGTCCGGCGCTGGGTGCCTCCGCTCGCGAGGCTCGGCGCGGGCGACATCCACGAGCCCGCCGCCGCGGACGGGCCCGACCTCGCGCGTGCCGGGATCGTGCTGGGCCGCGACTATCCGGAGCCGATCGTGGATCACGCCGAGGCGCGGAAACGCGCCCTCGACGCGCTCAAGACGGTGTCTCGATCGCGTTGACGCCCGGCACGGCGTCACTTCTTGGCGGCGATGATCTTTTCCCGGACGACCCGCTGCGCCTCCTGGTCGGCCACCCGCTGAGCGGCCGCCTCGGCCTGCTTCAGGAGTTTCGCGGCCGCCGCGTCGTCCCCGGCCGCGGCGTTCGCCTTGGCGACGGCCAGAAGCGCGTAGGCCTTGTTCTCCGACCGATCGATCGTGTCGGCCACCTCGGCGGCCTCCTTGAGGAGCGCCTTGGCCGCGTCGGAATCGCCCCCCTTCGCCCGCACGTTCGCCGCCGCTGCGAAGGCCTCCGCTCGGGCCCGCGGATCCTCGACGGCCCTGGCGCTCGTTTCGAGCGCCTCGACCATCGCCTTGGCGTCGTCCAGCAGTCCGGCATCCGAATACCCGAGCGCGACGGCAGCGAGCGCCTTGGCCTTGAAGCGGTCGTCGACGGTGTCGGCCGCGGTCGCCGCCGCCTTGAGCGTCGCGAGCGCCTTGGCGGAATCCCCCGCGCCGGCGGTCTGCGAGCCGTAGATGCCCCCGGCCTCGGCGAGCATCAGCGTCTTGCCGAGAGGGTCTTCCACGCCGCCGGCCAGGGTCACCACCTCGTCGAGGACACCGCGTGCCGTCGCCTTTTCGTCCATCTCGGCGAAGAGCGCGGCGACTTCCAGAATCCGTGGCGCGACGAGCATCGTGTCGTTGTCCTTCGGGATCAGTCCCCGGGCTTCGGAGAGGGTTTTCGCCGCGCCCTTGCGGTCGCCCGCCTTGAACTGGCTCCGCGCCACCCGCACGAGCTCGCGTGACTGCAATTCCGGCGTCTTCTGGGCGCGGGCCCGCTCGAGCCGTTGGGCGATCGTCAGCGTGGACTTCTTCTTGCCGCCGCAGCCGCCGCTCCAGGCGATGACGAGGGCCAGGGCGACGGCCGTCGCGATGCGACCGACGCGGGCTCGGGTGGAAGCAGATGAGAACATCGCGGAATCCTCCGTCGTGGTTCGCCGTTCAGAACTTGAGTCGGGCGCGCATGAGCCGGGCGTGCGCCTCGGCCATGATGTCATCCTCGGCCGCCTCGTCCTCGGCCTCGTACGTCGCCGAGAAGCGCAGGAACGCGCCGCAGTCGTCCCACGGCACCGTGGAAATCGAGAGGTCGCGGATGAGGTACTGGCTCGCATCCTCGGCGGTGGCGAAGGACCGGTCACCCGCCGCGACCGGGGCCCTCGTGTAGAGGAAGTAGGTGCCGCCCGGCATCGTGGCCGCGAAGCCGACGGCCCGCAGCACGCCCACGAGCTTCTCGAGCCGCCGTCGGTACTTCTCGCGCACCTGGCGCGGGATCGCGGGGTCCGCCAGGGCGGCGGCCCCCGCCTTCTGGATCGCGATGAATTGCCCGGAGTCGCAGTTGTCCTTCACGTCGGCGAATGCCCGCACCAGCTTCTCGTGGCCGCACACCCACCCGAGCCTCCACCCGATCATGTGGAAACCCTTGCTCATCGAGTGCACCTCGACGCCGACCTCCTTCGCTCCGTCCACCGAGAGGAAGGAGAGCGGAGAACCCTCGTACGAGAGCATGATGTGGGCTGCGTCCTGCACCACCACGACGCGGTGGCGATGGGCGAACTCGACGACGCGGTCGTAGAACCGCCGCGTGGCGACCGCACCGGTGGGGCTGTTCGGATAGCACAGCACGAGCAGCTTCGTCCGCTCGAGCACGTCGCCGGGAATCCCGTCGAGATCGGGCATGAACCCGTTCTCGGGGAGCAGTGGCAGGCGGTGAACGTCGCCGCCGAACCACTTCGTCGCCGTCCCGGCGACCGGGTAGCCCGGCACGGTCATCAGCGTCACGTCACCGGGGTCGATGAAGGCCGCCGGCAGCATCGCGTATGCCGTCTTCGACCCGATGCAGTGATTGATCTCCTTGTCGGGATCGAGGGCGACGCCGAACTCGCGTTCCATGAAGGACGCCACGGCCTGCTTGAAGAGGGCGATGCCGTTGTCGGCGTAGCCGCGGTTCTCGGGCCGGTCGACCTCCCGCCGCATCACGGCCCGCACGTGCTCGGGGGCCATCTCGTCGTTCTCGCCGATGCCGAAGTCGAGCATGCGGCGCTCGGGATGATCCGCGACCGCCTGGCGCTTCGCGCGCTTGATCTTCTCGAACTTGTAGATCGCGGTGTCCTTGCCGTATCGCGCGCCGCCGATCCGCGTCGCGAAGAGGTCCTGGAACCAGGGGTCGGAGGCCTCGACGGGAGCGACGGTCGTGGACATGGGGGCCCGCGCGGGAGGTGGACTGGCAGATCGCCCGAAGGGGGGGTGCTTGTGCCTCTCCCTTCACGTGTCGAGCCGAGGGTACCGGTTTTCAACGGCAGATTTCAACCAAGTTTGCTCGGCGCCCCTTCCCGGGCTTCAGTTGAATCCCGGAGGAGACCGCCATGCCCGCCACCCCGCCCCGCCCCGCCGTCTTCGGTCCGTTCGACGGCGACTTCGATCCGTTCGAGGAGGACGAGGATCTCGGCGTGCTCGTGGAATTCGGACGCGAACGAGGGGTTGGTATGCTGCCGCGTCCGCAGGAACGCGGGAGAGGCACACCACGATGGCAGACGTTCGTCCGTTGAAGGCTCGTTCTTCCGACGCATCACGACGCCGACGGCTCCCACGCCGGGCCTTCATCGCCACGGCCGCTCTGGCCGCCGGCACCACCGCCCTGCGACCGGTGCGGGCGGCCCGCCTCGGCCGCGAGACGCTCGTCGGCGAAGGCGAGCACGTCTTCCGGGTGCGTCACCACTTTCCGCAGCTCCCCGACCGTTTCTCGTGGCAGACCACGCACAACGTGGCGGTCGACTCCGCGGGCAACCTCTACGTGATCCACGAGGGACGACGAAACCTGAAGGACCACCCGGCGATCTTCGTCTTCGACCCCCAGGGGGCCTTCGTGCGGGCCTTCGGCAGCCAGTTTCAGGGGGGTGGGCATGGCGTCGAGATTCGCCGCGAGGGAAACGAGGAGTTCCTCTACGTCTGCGGCTATCAGCAGGTGAAGGCGATCGCGAAGCTCACCCTCGCCGGCGAAACGGTGTGGTTTCGGAAGGCCCCGATGGAGTCGGGGGCCTATGCCGCCGGTGAGAACCTCTCGACCGAGCCCACGTGGACGCGCCAGGGCTTCCTGCCGACCAACGTGGCCTTCCTCGGCGACGGGGTCGAGACGTCCGAGGGCGCGAGCGACATCCTCGTGGCCGACGGCTACGGCGCCTTCCGCATCCATCGCTACGATCGGGACGGCACCTGGAAGTCGTGTTTCGGCGGCCCCGGCGAGGGGAAGGGCACGTTCAGCACGCCGCACGGACTGTGGGTGGATCGCCGACCCGGCCGGGAAGCATCGATCGTGGTCGCCGACCGCGCCCACAACACCCTGCAGACCTTCGCCCTCGACGGGACCTACCGCGAGACCATCGAGGGCTTCGGCCTGCCGGCCAACCTGGAGACGTGGAAGCACTTGATGGTCGTGCCGGAACTCAAGGCGTGCGTCTCCCTCCTCGACGCGGACAACAAGGTGGTGGCGCGGCTCGGCCGGGCGGTGGAGCGGCTCGCCGAGATCAAGGATCTGAGGCAGCAGCCCGACAAGTGGATCGACGGCCAGTTCGTCCATCCGCACGACGCCTGCTTCACGCCGGAGGGCGACATCGTCGTCGCCGAGTGGGTCGCCACCGGCCGGGTCACGAAGCTCGAGCGGGTCGATCGGGCGACGTAGTGCCGGCCGCCAGAACGTTCAGCCGACCGGGCCCGGCGGGAGGCCGAACTCGGCGAGGAGCGCGCGCGGGGCACCGATCCCCACGATGTGGACCGCGCCGGTGAATGCCGCGGCACCGGGAGCGGCGAACCCCCGCTTGCGTGCGACGAACGTCGCCGTCGCGTCGGCTCGCACGCAGTCGCCGGGCACGTCGCCCGAATCCGCGTCGAGACCGGAGGGCACGTCGATCGCCAGCACCTTCGGCGGGTTCACGTCCGCCGAGCGTCTGCGCAGCCCGTCGATCGCCGCGGCGATCGCGCCTCGTGGCGGCCCGACCGCGCCCGTCCCGAGCAGGGCGTCGACGACCACGTCGGCACCGGCGAGGCCGGCCCGAAAGGCGTGGGCGTCGGCGTCCGCGCGATCCTCCCAGGGGATGGCGGACCGCCGCACGATCTCGAACATCGTCGCCGCGTCACCCCCGATCCGGGGCGGCGATGCGGCCAGCAGGATCCGGACGCGAACTCCGGCGCCGTCGAGATGCCGGCCGATCACGAACCCGTCGCCGCCGTTGTTGCCGTGACCGCAGAGGATCGTCACGTTCCGCGCGTCCGGCCAGAGCCGCGTCAGCAGATCGGCCGCGCCGCGGCCCGCATTTTCCATCAGCACGACGCCCGGCACCCCGTAGTGCTCGATCGCACGTCGGTCGAGCGACCGGACCTCGTCTCGTGAGAGCGCGCGGACAGGCACGGTGGTCGATTCGGACGCATGCATCGGCGGGGAACGGGGTTGTGGAGCGCAGGACTCCCGCGCTCGCGTCACCGGTCGACGAGCCTCGTCGCCCCGTCGACCAGTCCCGGATCGTACCCGCACACGACCCGCCCTGGCGCATGCGTCCCCCT
>DNLZ01000060.1:0-1651 GCA_003488325.1 Planctomycetaceae bacterium | reverse complement strand
TGCGCTTCCCGGCCCATGCGATGGTCTCGTGCACGGGCCGCCGGTACGATGCGGCGCGTCGACCATGGCTTCCCCGACCACGCGAGACGATCCACCGAGATGCGCGCGGCGTTCATCGAGCGAACCGGTCCCCCCGAGGTCATCCAGCTGGGCGACCTGCCCGATCCGAGCCCGGCACCCCACGAGGTGCTCGTGCAGGTGCGGGCCGCCGCGGTCAATCCGATCGATACCTACGTCCGCTCGGGCGCGGTGGCGATGCCGCTGCCGCTGCCGTTCGTGGTGGGGTGCGACCTGGCCGGGGAGGTCGTGGCCGTGGGCGAGGCCGCGTCGGGACTGCGGATCGGCGACCGCGTCTGGGGATCGAACCAGGGGCTGCTCGGCCGGCAGGGCACGTGTGCCGAGCGTGCGGCGGTCGACGCGCGCTGGCTCTATCCGACGCCGGCATGCGTGTCGGATCGAGACGCCGCTGCCGCGGCCCTCGTGGGCATCACCGCGCACCTCGGCCTCGTGACCCATGCCGGCCTGCAGGCCGGTGAGACGATCTTCGTCAGCGGCGGCTCGGGTGGCGTCGGCACGATGGTGGTGCAGATCGCGAAGCGGCTCGGGGCGCGCGTCATCGCCACGGCCAGCGGGGAGGTGGCCGCGGCCCGCGTCGCCGCGTTCGGGGCGGATCAGGTGATCGATCGTCGCGCGCTCTCCCCGGCTCCCGACGCCCTCGCGCGGGCCGTGCTCGCAACGTCGCCGGGCGGCGTCGACGTCGTGTGGGAGACGCTTCGCGAGCCCGATCTGGATGCCGCTGTCACGATGCTCGCCGACCGGGGGCGGATCGTGCTCATGGCGGGCCGGGAGGCGCGGCCCGCGTTTCCCGTCGGCCCCTTCTACGTGAAGCAGGCGAGCCTCAAGGGGTTCGTCATGTTCAAGGCCTCGTGGCAGGAGCAGACCGCCGCCGCCGCCGACCTCGCCCGGTGGATGACGGCGGGACTGCGGGCGCCGATCGGTGTCGTGCTGCCACTCGCGGAAACCGCTGCGGCCCATCGCCTGCAGGAGCAGGGCACGATCGGCCGCACCGGCGGCCTCGCCGGCAAGATCGTCATCGAGCCGTGAACGGCGCGACGCCGCGCGAGTCCTCATCCCCACACCGCGGGCCTTCCGCGCCGGAGTCACCGCTGGCCGCATGTGTGCTCATCGTCGTCGAGCTCGTCCTGCTCGCTGTCGCGCAGTTTGGCGGTGGCACCCCATGGACGGTGCTCGTCGCGCTCGCGCTCGTCGCCGAGTCGGCCGGGGGCCTCACCGTTCGGGGGCTCGCGCGGATCGGGTGTGGGCTGGTCTGGATCGCGGCCTTCCGGATGACGGGAAATCGCGAGCTGTTCTTTCCGTTCGCCATGTACCTGGCCGCACACGTCGGGATAGGAGTCGCAAGGCGATTTCCTCCGCTCGGCGTCCTGGGGAGCGGCCTCGTCGTGGCCGCGTTCCTCGCCTTCCGGGTCGCACAGGGGGCGACGCGCGGCGTGCTCGCGGTCGAGGCGGCGGTGGCCGTGGCGATCCTCGCCGCACTCTTCACGGTCCGCCCCCTCCTGCCGGAGGCGCGGAGCACCGAGCGCGACGTGGCGCTCTCCGTCGCCGCGTCGCTCGCGGCCTACGCCGGGCTCGC
>DNLZ01000232.1 GCA_003488325.1 Planctomycetaceae bacterium | reverse complement strand
ATCGGCGCCGGCGCGACCCAGCGCGCGAGCCGACCGACGTCGGCCTGCCACTGCAACTTGCCGCGCACGGCGGCGAGCGACGCGGCCCACGCCTCCTCGGCCGCCCACGCGAGCCCGCCGGTCCGCAGCGAGACGGTGGGCGTGAGCACCTCGCCACTCGAGAGCTCGTACCGGCCGCGCACCGGATCGATCAGTCCGGCGGCGGTCGCGACGATGCGGGGCTCGTTGATCTCGCGACCGGCCACCGAGAGGGTGAATCGCTCCACGTCGCCGGCGGCCTTCGTGATCCGCCACACGTCGTCCTGCGAGGCCACCGTGGCGGAGGCCGACACCTTCCCGCCGAGCGCCGGCACCGCGGACGCCGCGGGCATGAAGGGCGCGAGTCGTGCGTGCCAGCGACCGAGGTCGCCGACGAGCGAGCCCTCCGCGACGATCGCCCGCGCGGTCGGGCCCGGCCGCGCCCACGCCGTCGTCTCGGTGAGGCCGACCATGCCCGCGAGATCGACGATCACGCCTCCCACGAGCGCGGTTTCGAGCGTGTCGCCGCCGGCCGCCACACGGAGGGCCGCCCGATCCACGATCGCCGCGCTGCCGGAGAGGCGGCCCGTCGCGTCGGCCTCGAGCCGGATCTCGGCGTCGTTCCACCGGGGTCGTCCGGCCGACGCGAGCGCGACGTCGGCGAGACCGGCCGTCGCGCGCAGGACGCTCGTCTCGCCGCGCGCGTCGCTCGTCAATTCGATCGTGCCGCGCGAGGTGCCGGCGAGGCTAGCGTCACCGACGTCGAAGAGGGCGGCGACCCCGCCGAACAGCACGCCCAGGTCGGCCGTCCACTGCAGCCGCGCGTCGGACGCCGTGCCCGCCGCCGAGGCCTCGATCGCGGCGCTCGAGATGCGGGCCTCGTCGATGCGAAACGCGCCGCGGCGGCCGGGCGGGAGCCTGCCACGGAGCCAGGCGGAAAACGGGTCCGTCCACGCGATCGACCGCTCCTCGACGGTGTTCACCGGCGCCGCCGCGGGATCACCCGCCGCGGACGGCACGACGGCGGTGCGGACGCCCGCCAGGTCGTGGGCCGAGAGCTTCACCTCGAGCACGCGATCCGCACCGTCGGCGTGCGCCGTGGCCGACAGATCGATGCTGCCGCCGGTGAGCCGCACCTCCGGACGCACCGAGAGTCCGCCGGGCAGCGACTCGGCGAGCGCCGCCACATCGACCTGGGCCGTGACGGAGAAGTCGTCCTCCACCAGCGCGCCTGCCCACTCCCAGAGATCGCCCTCCGGCAGCGTGACCACGCCGGACGCCTCGACCCGCAGGAGCCGAGAGACGGCGCTGAGCCTGCGGATCGCGACACCGCGCCCGTCATAGGCCAGATCGAACGGCATCTCGCAGCTTCCGAGGGTGACGATCTCCGCGCCGGTGTCCATGCGACGCACCGCGGCATGCTCGAGCGCGAGCCCGCCCGCCGCGCGCGGTCCGCCACCGTCGAGCGCGAGCTCGATGCGGACGTCGCCGCGCCCATCGAGGAACTCGTCATACGCGAAGCGCGTGGCAATCACGGCGGAGGCGCCGAGCGGGAGGCGATGGCCGCTGCCCGTGATCCGCCTCGGGCCGGCGAGGCCCGCGGGCGACGAGACCGAGAAGCCGCCCTCGCGCGCGAGCATCGCCGTCGCGCCGGCGGCGATCGTGGTGCCGTCGATCCGGGCGGCCGGGTCGATGACGGAGGCCCGCGGTGGTTCGAGCGTCGCCGGTGCCTCGGCGCGACGCACCTGTCCGGCGAGCGTCCAGTCGGACAGCCCGCCCGCGGCATCGAGCGTCGATGAGGCGATGAGCTCGTCGATCTCCCAGGCATCGGACCGCTCGAGATCGACGAGGGCGAGTCGACCGTCCACGATCTCGATCGCCAGTGCCGGGGTCGAGCCGTCCGCCGCGGGCACGAGCCCCGCGAGCCACGGGGCGACGATGTCCTCGAGCGAACTGCCGCCGCGGCGCACCTCCACGCGGGCTTCCGGCGCGAAGAGCCGCACCGTGCCGAGGTTGCGGCGGTCCATCAACAGGGCCACGAGGCCCCGATCGAGCGAAACATGGGGCACGAACGCGACGGGCGCGCCCGCACGGTCGCGCAGCACGAGGTCGTGGAAGGCGATCGAGCCGAACCACTGCCAGCGGGCTCCGCCACTCTCGATGGCACCGTCGATCCCCGCGAAGAGTGCCCGGAGCGGCACGTCCCGGAGACCCGTGGTGACGATCGCCACCGGCGCGAACCAGACGGCCGCGAGCAGGCCCGCGAGCATCACGATCGCGGCCAGCCCGCGCCGTTTCGGTCGCCGCGCCGCGCGGCGGCGCGGGCGGAGCAGTTCCTCCGCGAGGTCGTCGACGTCGTCGTCTTCGTCGTCGAACTCGTCCTCGATCCGCCGGCGCCGCACCATGGTGGGTGGAGTATAGGAATGCGGCCCCGCGGCACAGAAGGCGGGTTTCGTGGGCGTCGGTCGGCCGCGCGCATCAGCGCAGGGGATGCCGCGTGAAGAACTCCCACATCAGCTCGTTGGCCGACACCGTGCGGGTCGATCGGCCGATGAACCACACCGGTGGTCGCCGGCCGGGCCAGGTATGCCCACCGCCCTCGATCGTGACGAGGACGACCTCCGCACCATCCGCGCAGCCGCCGTGACGCTCCCGCGTCACCCGGAGTCCGTCGCGTGCTCCATCGGCGAGCACGTCGGTGACCGCGGGGTCGGTGCAGGCGGCGAGCCGCACCCACTCCGCGATCGTGCCGGGCACGTCGCGCAGGCGTTCGGTCCAGCGACCGCCGAGGCCGCCCGCCTCGCGCGCGTAGGGCACGAAGCGGTCACGCGTGCCGTGGAAGTGCAGGACGGGCACCGGCCTCGCGGGCGCGGGATCGCGCATGGCGATCGTGCCGGCCACCGGGGCGATCGCCGCGATGCGCCGGCTGCGCTCCGCCGCGAGTCGGTAGCACATCATGCCGCCGTTGCTGAAGCCACAGGCGAAGATCCGCGCCGGGTCGACGGGGGCCCGTGTCGCGAGGTCGTCGATCACAGCCTCGAGGAACGCCACGTCGTTCGGTCGCTTTCTCCACACGTTCCCCGGAAACTGCCCGGCGTTCCACACGAGGAACGGACCGGGGCCGGTGCCGTCCGGATAGACGGCAATGAAGCCTGCCCGATCGGCCGTGCCATCGAGGCCCGTGAAGTGCCGCATGAGCCAGCCGTTCATCGCGGCACCGTGGAGCGCGAGCACGACGGGCAGCGGGGCGTCGGCGGCAGCACCCGCAGCCCGCGGCGGCACATGCACGAGATACGACCGCCGCCGACCATCGACCACGAGCCGCACCCGGTGGTTTCCGGGAGGCAGCCGATCGATCCGGCCGCCGCGGGCCTCCGGAGGAGCGGCCGCCACCCACAGCGGCGCCGTGGCCGCCTGAATCACGAGCACGAGCACGATGCGGGACACGACCGGAGCGAGCACGCGTCACGTTCCTGCGGCAGGGCGGGCGGAGAGCGTTGGCAGGATGCGATCCGACGGCCCCCGCGGGCAATGGCGGTTTTTCCGCGCAGACGGCGGGCCCAGGTGGGCGGTGGTGGCCGCTGGACCAACCTTGTCCGGCGGCCGTGCTACGACTCTCCGAGTCGGGCATCCGTCACCACCCCAGGAGCAGGCATCATGCAGGAACCGGCACGCAACCGACTCCATCCGTACGAGGCTGGCTGGCTCACGCTGCTTCTGGCGATGCGGATCGCCGGCGAAGGGGAGCTCAG
>DNLZ01000201.1 GCA_003488325.1 Planctomycetaceae bacterium | reverse complement strand
ACGACATGATTCTGGTGACGGGCGGGGCGGGCTTCATCGGGAGCAATTTCGTCCTGGACTGGCTGCGGCACGGGGATGAGCCCGTGGTCAACCTCGACAAGCTCACCTACGCCGGCAATCTCCGGAACCTCGACGCGCTGGCCGACGACCCGCGCCACCGTTTCGTGCGCGGTGACATCGGCGACCGCGACCTCGTCCTGTCGCTCCTGCGTCGCGAGCGCGTCAGGGCCGTCGTGCACTTCGCGGCCGAAAGCCACGTCGACCGGTCGATTCACGCACCGGAGGACTTCATCCAGACCAATGTCGTGGGAACCTTCCGGCTCCTCGAGGCGGTCCGGGCGCACTGGTCCGATCTGCCGCCGGATGCCGTCCAGGACGAACCGAGTCGCGCGCGGTTTCGCTTCGTGCACGTGTCGACCGACGAGGTGTACGGGACGCTCGCCCCGGAGGATCCGCCCTTCACGGAGACGACACCCTACCAGCCGAACAGCCCGTATGCGGCGAGCAAGGCGGCCTCGGACCATCTCGTGCGGAGCTTCCATCACACGTTCGGCATCCCCGTCGTCACCACGAACTGTTCCAACAACTACGGTCCCTTTCAGTTTCCGGAGAAGCTGATCCCGCTGTGCATCCACAATGCGCTCGCCGGCAGGCCGCTGCCGATCTACGGCGATGGCCAGCAGGTCCGAGATTGGCTTTACGTGGAGGACCACACGGCCGCGATTCGGACGGTGCTCGACCGGGGCGAGCCGGGCGAGACGTACAACATCGGCGGTTGGAACGAGAAGCCGAACCTCGAGGTCGTGCGGACGCTCTGCTCCATCCTGGACGAGATGGCACCCCGCCGGGATGGAAGGTCGTATGCGGACCAGATCACCTTCGTCACCGATCGGCCGGGGCACGATCGGCGCTACGCCATCGACGCGCGCAAGGTCGAGCGGTGCCTCGGCTGGCGGCCGCGGGAGACGTTCGAATCGGGGATCCGCCGCACCGTCCGCTGGTACCTCGACCATGCGGAGTGGGTGGCCGACGTGACGAGCGGCGGCTACCGGGAGTGGATCGCGAAGCACTATTCGGCCGCGACGACGTCCCGCGGCTGACAGGACGTCCCGCGGCTGACAGGCGCCGAGAAACGCCGTCGACGGCGGCCATGGCCGCTGTCCATGTGGCCGCCCGCTCGCCTGTCCGGTGCTCACAACCGGTGCTCATAACGAGAGCGGGCGGCACCGTTGACCGGTGCCGCCCGCGTGGTGATGAGCCCAGGTGTGTCGATGCCGAACCATGCCGTCCGTTGGATTCGACCCCCTCTCTCTCGAGGACGCGAGGCCGAACGAAACCGGTGTCATCTCGATGCGATCAGCGGCGCTGCGAACGCCTCCGGAGCATCGGGCTCAGCCGACCATCGCCTTCAGGTTCTTGAGTGCACGAACCCGCACCTTCACGCTCGCCGGCTTGGCGGGCAGGTCCCGCAGCTGGCCGAGGACCATGACGCCCTTCTTCGCCGGACGGGCGGGAATCTTCTTGCGCTCGATCTTGATCAGGCCCGGAATCGTGAAGACGCCGACGCCGCTGCCCTTCAGCGCGTTTTGAATCTCATCGGCCAGCGCCTCCATCACCGCCACGACGTCCTTCTTCGCGAGGTTCGTCGTCTCGGAGATGCTGCGCATGATCTCCGTCTTGGTCATGGGCTTGCTTCCCGACTTTTTCGCCATCGCCAGTTCCTCCAAACGGAAAAAATTGTGTGCGGCGAACAGGTGCCGCGATCGACAGACTCGGCTTGAATCACCGACTCGGTCGCTGATTAGACGGTCTCGAAACGAAATTGCAAGCCAAAAAGTCGCAGAAATCGTGGGCAAATCAGGCTTTTGCGATGGGCGGGGAGCGGGACCATGGCACGCGGGGTGGTGGTTCGGACACGATCCGTTTGCCCCTCCCGACCGCCGCTTCGTACCATGACCGGAGGCGGTGGCGGTCCGTCTCCGGGAACCCATGACACGCACACCCCTGCTCGATCGTGCTCGACTCCTGGGCGTGGCCGACACGCCTCGGCGGGGCCGAGGGCGGGGCTGGTGGTCGCCCGTTCCGGCTTCCTGCCGGGTGTCGCTCCGCGGCACCGTCGTCGTGTGCCTCGCCGCGGCGATGCTCGCATGGGCCGCACGGTCCCCGGGGCAGAATGCCGTCGAGGACGACGCGATCCCAGCGGACGAGTCGGGAGTGTTCCTCCCGGGTGACAGGATCCGCGAGCGGCAGTTCGAGCGGGCCGGTGAGCTGCTGGCCAACGGGCGTTGGAGCGACGCCGCGGCGCTCTTCGACGAGATCCTCGAGGCGGAGCGTGACGCCTTTCTGCAGGGCTCAGCGGACGACGCGACGCGTCGGAGCCTCAAGGCCGAGACATGGCGCGCGATGCAGTCGCAACCGCCGCCGGGACGCGAAGCCTACGAGCTCTTGTTCGGTGCTCGAGCCGAGCGCGATCTCGGGCAGGCGCTCGGCTCCGATGACGCGGCGGGCGTGGTGGCCGTGGCGAGGCGGTGGTTTCACACTCCCGCGGGGCGCCGAGCCGCGCTCATCGCCGCGCTCGGGGCGCTCGAGTCCGACGAACCGGCACTCGCTGCGTCGTGGCTCGAGCGCATCGCCTCCGCGCCGTCGGCTGCGGATCTCGAGCCCACGGTGTCGCTCATGCGCGCCGTCGCCCTGTACCGCGCCGGCGACGCCGAGGCCGCCGTCGACCTGCTCGGTCGCATCCGTTTCGCCCGACCGGCACGGGTCGGGGCGCGGGACGTGGCCTCGTCCATGACGCGGCCCGAGGCGCTCGCCTGGCTCGAGCAGATGGGGCGGGGAAGAGGCGACGTGGCGATCCGGGCCGACTGGTGCCAGCCACGCGGGACGGCCGGGCGCAACGCGGTCGCGGTGGCGAGCCGTCCGCTCCTTGTGCCGAGGTATCGCGTCCCGCTGACGCGTCACCCCGAGGAGGCGCGCATGCTCGAGCGGCAACGGCGGGCATTCGCCGACGGCGGCCTTCCACCGATGCCGGCAGGCTCGCCGCTCGCCGTGGACGGACTCGTCGTGCTCCGCACCGGCCTGGGCATCCTCGCGATCGACTTCGAGAGCGGCAAACGAGTCTGGCTGCAGGCCTCGGGTTCCGATCGCGGACCTGTCCCGCTGGATGCCGACCCAGACGCGGCGGATGGCACGGGCGGCGTCCAGGCGACGCTCGCCCGTGTTTTCGACGATGCGACGAGCGGCGGGCTGGTCGCGGCGGACGGTCTGATCATCGCCGTGGAAAGCCCGGCGGAGGCGTTCGCCGTCCGTGGTGGCCAGCCCGAATTCGGCCTCGGCGGCGGCGGCTTCGGCCTGGGCGGACGGCGCGGGCAGGCATGGCAGGGTGGAAACCGTTTGACCGCCTACGACGCCGCGGCGCGAGGTCGGCTCCGCTGGAGGCTGCCGCGCGGTGACGACGGCGATGTCGTGCGGCCGTCTCCGTCGACCACCTGGTACCTCGGCGCACCGCTCGTCGTGGGGCACGAGCTCTACGTGCTCGTCGAGGAGAAGGGAGAAATCCGCCTCGACGTGCTGGAGGCGGCGACCGGCAGCGTGCGGTGGTCCCAGCCTCTGGCCGAGCTCGACGTGGAGCAGATGATCACGAGCCCGGGCTCCCGCGGACGCCGACTCGCGGGCCTGTCGCCGGCGCTCGCGGACGGAGTGCTCGTGTGCCCGTTGGGGGCGGGGGCCGTGGTCGCCATCGACATCGCGACGCGCACGCTCCTCTGGGCGCACCGGTATGACCGTGCGAGCGACGGGGTGGACGAAGCGACGCGCCGCGAGCGGGCCGGCGGCGGCCCCGATGCGGACATCCACATCGTCGACTCGCTCCCCGTGATCTCGCGTGGACGCGTCCTCGTCGCACCGTACGACGGAGCGGGTGTCATCTGTCTGGACCTGCGCGAAGGCACGCCGGTCTGGCAGGAGGCGATGAAGGGTCGCGCGCTGGTCCTCGGTGCGACGAGCGATCGGGCGATCGTGCTCACGCCGAGCGGTGTCGAGGCGCGGTCGCTGGAGGCGGGTCGGGTGCTCTGGCGGATCGCCTCCGACGCGATCGGCGGACGTCCCAGCGGCCGGGGCATCCTCACGGCGGACCGCCTGCTGCTCCCGTGCGACACGCCCGAAGTGGTCGAGATCGCCCTCGCCGACGGGGCGATCGTCGCCCGCTGCCCGGCGCGCGCGGGTGCCGTACCGGGCAATCTCGTCGCGTATCGCGGCGAGATCATCTCACGCGGCATCGATTCGCTCGACGTCTTCCACCAGTCCGCCGCGCTCGAATCCCGCATCGAGGCGGCGCGGATCGCGGACCCCGACTCGAGGTGGGCGCTCGAATGGCAGGGGCAGGTCGATTTGGAGCGGGGTGACGTCGCGGCGGGACTCGAGAAGATCCGGGCTGCGGCGCGCGATGCCACCGTCCGCCTGCCGCCGAGCACGTTGGCCGACGCCGTGGTGTTCGGCCTGCGTCGCGATTTCGGGGCGGCGGCTGCGTCCTGGCGGGATGCCCTGCGACCCGACGTGACGACCGAGGGCGATCCACCGCCGGCAGCCCGCACCGCGATCCGCGCGGCAATCGAGGGATTCATGAAGGCCGGTGACATGGCGACCGCGTGGGCGGCGATGCGCGAGCTCCTCGCCTTTCGCTCGGCCGATTCGACCGATCCGACCCTCGTGCGCGACCCCGGCGACCCCGGGCTGACGGTCGAGGAAAATCGCTGGATCGCCGGACGGCTCGTGCAGCTGGTCGCCGCCGGCGGTGATCCCGTGCGGCAGCAGGTCATCGCCTTCACCGATCGTCTCGTTGAGCCGGTCCTGGCTGCGGGGACGGCCGGTGACGATCCGGCGGGACGAGTGCGCCGGCTGGAGACGCTCGCCGCGAGGTTTGCGGGCCAGCCGGCCGGGCGACGTGCGAGACAGGCGCTCGCCGAGGCGCTCGAGGGCTCCGGTGCCGACGAGGCGTCGCTGCGCCGTGATGTGCAGCGGGCTGTCCTCGCGAGGCTCGACGGAATGCCCACATCCGCGATCCCCGCCACTGTGGCGCCGTCGCCGGACGGCATCTGGCCGCTCGGTACGGTCGTGCCGCGTCGGCTTCCGGCCACCCGCTCCGCCGGAGAACAGGCCCGCCGCCGATGGCTGCCATCGGTCGTGTCAGCCGACCTCGGCGACGGAGCGCGGTCCCTGCGCCTGGCGGTGGACCTGCACGACGGCCGGCTCGCGGTATTCGACGATGTGGGCCGCCACCTCGTCGACCTGGCGATCGACACGCAGGGCCATCCGGTCGGAGGGCTCTGGATGCCGGGCGGCCGAGTCGAAGCGTCGGCGTTCGGCCGCATGCTGTACGTCCATTCGGGGTCGGTCGTTTCCGGTTTCGACCTGCTCGCCCCGGGCTCCGGCGGGCGTCCTGCATGGACGCGGCCGGCGGCGCCCGGCACTCCCCGCGCGGTGCCCGCGCTCGCGTGGGGGCGGATGGGGGGCGGACGAGTTGCGAGGAACGGCGCCGTGCCGCTCGGCATGCGGGTCACGGAGCCGGGTGGCATGCCGCGCGGAGAGTCGCCCCGAGGAGGGCGCGTCACCGCCCGCGGCGTGCTGCATCACGACGGTGCCTCGCTCATGCTCCTCGACCACGTCGACGGTGGCGTGCTCTGGGAGCGGCATCTCGGACACCCGGTCTCAGAGCTGGTGTGCGACGACGACTTCGCGTGCGCGTGCACGCCGGACGGCGACGGATCGACGGTGGTCTCGATGATCGATGGCCGCCTCGTGCGAACCTGCACCGTACCGAACCGGCGGCAGCGGATCGCGACGAGCGGTCGCCGCATCGTCTCGGTCGTGCAGCCCGAGGGAAGCTTTTCGGGCGAGCCCAGCGAGACGGTGCGGATCGAGGCGATCGATCCGGTGACCCTCGAGCGCGAGGTGTTCGGCGAGTTTCCCGGTCGGTCCCGCACGGTGATGGACGGCGCGGAGCGGCTGCTCGTGCTCGCGCCCGACGGCACGCTGACGGCGCTCGAATGCGGTCGTGGCCGTGTCTTCGTCGCGCGCCTGCCGGAGATGCCGACGCGGTTCGAGCACCTGCACGTCGTTTCGGTGCCCGGCCGTCATCTCGTGGTCGCCGGAGCGCACGAGCCGGGGGACCTGGAGCAGGCCGCCGCGGCGCAGATCGCCTCGGCCGGCGAGGATCTGACACCGCCCCTCTCCGGGGCCATCTGGTCGGTGGATCGCTCGACGGGCGAACCGCTCTGGCCCGCTCCCGCGACGATCGAACGCCACGCGATCCCGCTCCATCAGCCGGCGGACCTGCCCATCCTGCTGCTCGTACGGCGTCACCCCGACCGTGAGATCGCCCGGTCCGAGGTGGTCTGCCTGGACGCGCGGACCGGCCATGCCCTCTTCCAACAGGACGTCGAGCACGGTCCGCAGCACGGGGGTGGCGGATTCGAGCTCGCGGGAAACCCCGATGATGGCACGATCGCGCTCGTCGAGGCCGCGACCGGCCGACGCATCGAACTGGCCTTCACCGGTGCCGCGATCCCGCCCCAGTCGCCGTTCCGCGTGTCGGCGCGACGGCCGGCCGACACCCCCGGCATGCGGGCACGGCTGCTCGAGCGTCTCGCCCCCGTCCTCGGTCCGCCCCGCTGATCCACCCTCCCGAGAACGCTTCGCCGCGTCGTGTCATGCCGAGAGAGCGACTCTCCACCCTCGTCGTCGTGCTTGCGCTGCTCGTCGCGGCCGGCACCGCTCGTGCCGGCGACCCACGCGTGGATGCGGCCGTGGTGCGCGGTCTCGACTGGCTGGTGGCGAAGCAGTCCCGCCGCGGAAGCTGGACGGCCAACGAGAGCCGCTATCCGACGGCCATGACGGCCCTGGCGGGCACCGCGATGCTCATGGAGGGCTCGACACCCACGCAGGGCCGGTATGCCGAGCCGATCCGCCGCGCCGTCGATTACCTGGTGGGTCGGTCGCGTCCCAACGGCCTCATCGGCGATCCCAAGAACGACGACCGCTACACCTACGGCCACGGCTTCGCGATGCTCTTCCTCTCGCAGCTGCTCGGCGAGGAGGAGGACGAGCGTCGCCGCGAGGAGCTCGTGGAGGTGCTGACGCGGGCGGTGGAGTTTTCCGGCCGGGCCCAGACCAAGGACGGCGGCTGGGGCTACGTCAGCGCGAAGGACGGCAACGACTTCGACGAGGGATCGACCACGATCACGCAGGTGCAGGGCCTGCGCGGCTGCCGCAATGCGGGAATCCCGGTGCCCCGTGAGATCATCGATCGGGCGATCGCCTACATCCACCGGTGCACGCTTCCGGACGGTGGCGTGCAGTACAGTTCGAAGGGGGGAGGGGGGCGACCGGCCATCTCCGCCGCCGCCATCGCCTGCCTCTTCAATGCGGGCGAGGAGGACGACACGCACGTCCCGCGGATGCTCGCGTACGCCGAAAAGCACCTCGGCAACATCTCCAACAACAGCTTCGGCCACTGGCACTACGCCCACTTCTATTACGCGCAGGTGATGTATCGCGAGGGGGGCGAGCGCTGGGAGCAGTACCGCGGGCAGGTGGAGAAACGGCTGCTGGCCGAGGTGCAGGAAGACCGGGGTGGCGTGTTCTGGCCGCAGGGATACATCGGCCCCGTCTACACGACCGCCACCAACCTCACGATCCTTCAGCTGGACCGGGCCGCGCTTCCGATCTACCAGCGTTGAGGCGACACTGTGGGGCCGCGGATGGCGCCGGAGCGCCGACCGCGTCGCACCGACCACCGGAGAGTTCCATGCCCCATGCCGCGGACGCCTCGGCCGTCGATCGGCTCCATGAGGCCCATGACCGCATTCTCGACCAGCTCGCGCGGGTGATCGTGGGACAGCAGGCGGTGATCGAGGAGCTGCTCATCAGCCTCTTCAGCCGCAGCCACTGCCTCCTCGAGGGCGTGCCGGGTCTGGCGAAGACGCTGCTCGTCAGCACGCTCGCGCGGAGCCTCGATCTCTCCTTCTCGCGAATCCAGTTCACCCCCGACCTCATGCCGGCGGACATCATCGGGACCGACGTGCTCGAGGAGGATCGCGCGACCGGGCAGCGGCAGACCCGCTTCCTCGAGGGGCCGCTGTTCGCCAACGTCGTCCTCGCAGACGAGATCAATCGCACGCCACCGAAGACCCAGGCCGCGCTCCTCGAGGCGATGCAGGAGCGCCAGGTCAGCGTCGGACGCACGAGGCATGCGCTCGTGGATCCGTTCTTCGTGCTGGCGACGCAGAACCCGATCGAGCAGGAGGGCACCTACCCGTTGCCGGAGGCGCAGCAGGACCGCTTCATGTTCAAGGTGTTCGTGCGGTATCCGTCCTTCGCCGAGGAGTTCGAGATCGCACGCCGCACCACCGGCCTGCCCGCGGAGGAGACGCGGCCGGTCCTGTCGGCCGCCGACATCATCGCCCTGCAGCGCAGCGTGCGCGAGGTGCCGGTGAGCGATCACGTGGTGCGCTACGCGCTCGCGCTGGTGCGGCAGACGCGTTGTGGCGAGCCGGGCGTGCCCGACTTCGTCTCCGACCAGCTCGTCTGGGGCGCCGGTCCCCGGGCGGTGCAGTTCCTCGTCGTCGGGGCCAAGGCCCGCGCCCTGCTCCACGGTCGCAGCCACGTCGGGATCGAGGACGTGCGCACGCTCGCCGCACCCGTGCTGCGCCACCGGATCGTGGTGGGGTTCGCCGCCGAGAGCGAGGGCGTGACGCCCGACCGCGTGATTCAGAGAATCATCGAGACCACGCCGGAACGAGAGGATGAACTGACGCGTGACCCCCGATTCCAGACGATATTTGCCTCCTGAGGCGCTCGCCCGCATCGGCCATCTCGAGCTGCGTGCGCGGGCGGTCGTCGAGGGCGTGCTCGCGGGCCTGCACAAGAGCCCGTACCGAGGCCAGTCGGTGGAGTTCCTCCAGCACCGGGAGTACGTGCGCGGAGACGACCTCCGCCGCGTCGACTGGAAGGTCTGGGCGCGGCAGGACCGCCTCTATGTGAAGGAATTCGAGGAGGAGACCAATCTCCGCCTCACGCTCGTCGTCGACTGCTCCGCCAGCATGGATTACCGCGGTCTCGGTGCGGCGCTGAGCAAGTACGAGTGCGCGTCGACCGTGGCGGCCAGCCTCGCGTGGCTGGCGCTGTCGCACGGCGACGCCGTCGGATGCGCCGCGTTCGACGACCGGGTGCGGGCGGCGGTCCCGGCGCGGCCCAGCCGGTCGCACCTCGCGAGCATCGTCAGCGTGCTCGCCGCGCCGCGCGGGCGCGGGGACCATCCGGCCGAGGCCACATCGCTGCTGCCGGTGCTCCGGTCGCTCGCGGAGTCGCTTCCCCGACGCGGCCTCGTGATCATCGTCTCGGACCTGCTCGGTGATCGCGACGGGCTCGTGCCGGGCCTGCGGCGGCTGCGTGCCCGCGATCACGACGTCGCGCTCCTGCACGTGCTCGACGACGACGAGCTCGATTTCCCCTTCGAGGGCCCCACCCGGTTCGAGGGCCTGGAGTTCGCCGAGGAGATCGCGTGCAATCCGCGGGCCTTCCGCGCCGGGTATCTCGAGGCCCTCGAGCAGTTCCTGGCGGCGACCCGCCAGCAGGTGGCCGCCCTGGGCTGCGACTACGAACTCGTCCGATCCCGCGAACCGGCGGCGGGGCCGCTGGTGCGGGTCCTGATGATAATGCTGCTGCTGCTGCTGCTGCTGCATCTGCTGCTGCGTCTGCTGCGTCTGC
>DNLZ01000196.1:1119-4619 GCA_003488325.1 Planctomycetaceae bacterium | reverse complement strand
GACGCGCCGCCGACCGCGCCAGCCGCCGCCACCGACTCCGGCTGGGTGGAACGACTCCCGCGCCGCACCAGCTCGAGGACGGAACACGCCTGACCGATCCCGGAGAGACAGACGAAGGCAGCCTCCTGACCGGCGTAGACGTGGAGCGGCGCGCTGCCCGGCGGCGAGCCCGTCACCACGAATCGCACCGGTGCCATCTGCATGATGGCCCGCTCCTCGTCCCGACCGTCGGTGCCCAGCACGATGAACAACGGCACGTCCCGCAGGTCGATCTGCTGCCGATCGAGCTCGATCCGCGCCTCGCGCCACGCCTTCTCGATGTCACGCCACCGCGACACCTCCTCGTGCAGCCACAGCCGCATCGCGAAATAGACGAATACGGGCACCAGCAGGAGCAGGATGAGCAGCTGCATGCCCTTGCCGGGCGTCCACCATGCCTGAAAGGTGGGGCGACCCCCGCTGACGACCACCAGCAGCAGGGTCAGCAGACAGAGGAGGAACTGGACCACGCCCACCGACCACGCGATCCGTGCGGGCAGCGAGAGCGAGAGAAACCAGTTGATCGCCGCGGTCACCAGCTTGACCGGCAGCATGAAGAGGGCCGTGAGCCACGCCATCGTCGTCGATCCCTCGCCTGGCGGCGTTCACACCGTGACTGACCGAGCCGGTCACGATACCACGAACGCCCACCAGGCGGTGACGACGGCGAAGAGCGTGAGCACCACCGCAGCCAGCCCCTGCCAGATGATCGTCACGGGGCTCCGCAGGGGCGGCGCGCCCGTCAACTCGATCGTGCGGGAGCGCAGGGCCGGCCGCCCATCCGGCAGCTTCAGCACCTGGCCATTCGCCCGCATCCATGTCTCGAGCTTCTCGGGGTCGTCACGCATGATCCCACGAAAGCCGATGGACACGGCTGCCGCATAGACCGTCAGCGCGTCGCGGATCGGGAATGACGCGGCCTTCGTCGCCCGGTCGAAGAACTCCGTCGCCCGGCGCCGCGATCCGAAGAGCTCGACCTCCACCGGATGGTTTTCCCACCAGTCCGCCCCGGGCCACTTGATGTCCACGATCAACAGCTCGTCCGCCACCGCGGCGAGGGCGTAACTGGCGAGATGCCACTCTTCGGCACGCGTCCCGCGCATGGCGGTCGCGGACGCGGCGAAGGCGGCCAGCAGCCCGGCCCGCTCACGGTCCGCGGGTCCGGCGGTGCCCCGCGCCGCTCGGTCGCAGAGCTCGAGCACGTCGAGCAGGAGGGCGGATGCGGTCGTGGCAAATTCCGGCGTCATCGCCACGGCTCCGCCGTCCCGGCTCGGATCGAACACGCCCCGATCACGACTTTGGCACCGCGAACATCGCGAATTCCAGCGCGGCGGCGCGACCCTGGAACGCCACCTGGACCCGCCGCCTGCCGACGAGTTCCTCGCCGCCGATGATCGCCGAGTCCCGCAGTCGGATCGCGAGCCCCTGCGCGACCTGCACCGAACGATAGGCGGGGCTCTCCGTGCCGATCCTGTAATAGAGCCAGCCGCTGCGCGCCGGCAGGGCCCGCGGCGGCCGTTCCAAGGGGAAAAGCTCCAGGCCCGGCAGTCCGAGGCGGAAGAGCCTGTCCACCTCGTCCGGACTGCCGAGCTTCCAGTCGAGATGGGCGTTGCCGGTCAGCAGGCTGTGGCACTCCTCCTCGGCCATCTCGCCGTGGAGCACGCCGACGTAGCACTGCCAGTCGGTCCTCAGCCACTTCGGGTCCATCGTCACGGCCAGTGTGGCCGACGCGGTCCCGACGAAATAGCGCTGCTCGAAGTCGAGGCTGACGACCCGGCCGAGCATGGCCTCGATCCTGTTCTTCACGTCGCGGAAGATGCCGGCGAGATCGTCATGGTCGTAGAGGGGGAGCTCGGGCTGGCAGCGATCCTGCTCGAAGACCGCCAGCTGTCCCGCCACCCGGCAGAGCTCCGTGTAGGCGACGCGCGGGTGGACACCCGGCGCGAACGCCACCACCCGCAGGGCCGCCTGCGACTCGAGAAGCTTGGAGAGCATCATCAGCCGATCGAGATCACCGGGCTCGGAACTCGAAAACCCCACCTGCCGGCTCACCGCCTGGGCGGACAGCACCTCGACCCTGCGGCTGACGAGGTCATACACGCCCCGCACGACATCGAGCCCGAGCGGCGCCCACGCGTCCACCGCCAGCATCGGTGGAAAATAGTCCTGGTCGACCTCCGGCGCCGCCTCGCGATTGCCGGCCCGCCGGATCTGCGCGATCGGCAGCACCTCGAAGCCCGACAGATCCTCGGTGGACAGCTTGAGACGGACGTTGAGCCGCCGGAACTCGACCTCCTGGTCGTTGCCGCCCGACGTGTCATCCTGCACCGGCTGCCGTGTCACGAGCATCCGGCTGCGATCGGGAGGCCCCGGGGGCGACACGTTGGCGCCGGCTGGATCGAATCGGGGCACCGCGAGATAGACCCGCAGCGTGTCCACCTCCTTGAGCGGATCGTCGAGCGCCGCCGACAGCGCGGCCATCTGCTCTCCGGCCCGCTCGAGGCTCAGACGGTCGGGCTCCTCGCCCTGCTCGAGCCAGACGAGCGTGCCGTCACGAAGCCGCGCCTGGCACCTGCGCAGTTCGAACTGGCGGGCGGCCAGCGCCGCCGGGTTGATCTCGACCCGCACGATTCCGTACGAGCACGGATCCGAGGCGGCCGTCGCGGCGGCCAGTTCCTCCGCCCGGGAGCGATCCATCGCCTGGAACTGCTGCGGTCGGAGGAACATTCCCTCCGACCAGTGAACGGGCAGGTGTCGCATGGGTGGCGGAACGACTCCGCAAGATGGTCGTCGGCAGGCCGCCCGCTGGCACGTCCGGGTGCGCGCTCGACGATCGCCATTCCAGGCGCGAGAACGCGGCTCCCGAGCATTTACGCATGCTCCGCGGAACGATACCATCCGGGCTGGAAGTGGTAAACCACGCGGGTTTTGGCCCGCTCTCGTCACACGGATGTCGACGCGTTGTCTACGGGACCACCCTCCGCCAGGCCGCCGGGACGCTGGCGTGCCGAACCGCGCCAGGCATTGCGATCACGCCGCGTCGGCCGACTCGTCAAGGGCCTCGGCCTGCTGGCGATCGCGATCATCGGCGCGGCGGTGGTCGTCGGCATCCTGGTCGCGCCGCTCTTCCGCTGGCAGACCGCGGCAATCACGCTCCTCATCGACCAGTATGAACTGGGCACGATCGAGCCGGTGCCCTACGGGAGCGAGGATCGCGCGGCGCTCGGCACGGCGTTGGCCGGCCACCTCGGCACCAAGCTGGGCGCGGACGTCCTCGACATCACGGGCCTCGAGTCGGCGGTGGGCCTGCGTGAACTGCTCCTGCCAAGGATGCTGCGGCTCGACCTGCGTCCCAAGGACGTGATGATCGCCTACGTGCGCAGCCAGGCGATCGTCGTGCCCCCCTCTGCCGGCACGGATGCCGGGGCTCGCACCGATCCGATCGCCGGCCGCGCCTGCTT
>DNLZ01000196.1:0-726 GCA_003488325.1 Planctomycetaceae bacterium | reverse complement strand
GACGTGGTCGAGGCGATCGGGGCCGCGCCCCCTTTCACCACGTTGCACGTGCTCGACCTCGGTGACGTCGCATGGGAACCGCGCATCGGCGTGCTCGCCAACGTGGTCCCGCGGGTGCTCGACGTGGACTTTACCCATCCACAGCGGGATGCCAGTTACCACAACTGGATTCTGGGATCGCACGACCTCTTTCAGCACTCGGCGGTCACGACGGCAGGCGGTCGCACCTATTTCTCTCGTGCGGTGGAACTGGCGCTCGGGGGAAGCGCCGACGAGCAGCCGTGGGGCGATGGTGACGGCCTGGTCGAACTGCACGAGGTCGTGCCGTTCGTGAAGGCGTGGACCGCGGAATGGGTACGCGAGGCCAGCGGTGGCCGGTCGGTTCAGACGCCCGTGCTCTGGAAACTGGGGGTCGGGCGGATCGAGACGAGTGACATCCCGCAGGATGTCCCGCTGATCCGCCTCTCGCGAGCGAAGCCCACGAAGGATATTTCGGCCGCGACGCCGAGCGCATCGGGCACGGTCAAGGAGCCGGCTGCCAATCGACCAGAGCCTGCAGGCCAGGGCGAGCCTCGCCCGGTCACTCCGTCGCCCGACGCCAAGCCAGCCGCCGGTGCCGCCTCGACGGCGACCGGGGTGCGTCAAACGGCCGCAGCGGAGGCTTCGCCCACGCCGGCGGAAAACCGACCCGGTCCGCAGCAGGCACCGGTGGCGGCCGGCGCGCAG
>DNLZ01000197.1 GCA_003488325.1 Planctomycetaceae bacterium | reverse complement strand
GCGAGCCGCGCCAGGGGCGTCGAGCGCGGGCGGCACGGCGGCGCTGCCCGCTGGTGACGGGGTGCCGTTGGGAGCCGGGGCCGCGGCGCCTGATCGAGGCATCTCCGGGATCGGTCGCAGGGAGGGAGCCGGTGCGAGTGCCGGAGGCGTGGTGGCCTGGAGCGGACTCGCCTGGGGCGCGGCCTGCATCGTGACGCCCGATTGCGGCGTGATCGGCTGGTAGGTCGGCTGCTGGTAGGTGCCCGGCGGCAGAGCGGGGGCGGCCACCCCGGGCTGGGACGGGATGAGCTGTTGCGGAACGTCGCTGCCCGCGGCGCCCCATGCCTGCGGCGTCGTCTGAATCGTCCCGGCGAACGGGCTCGCGGCCGGCGCCACGGGCGCGGCGATCGGGGCGGCCGGGGCCACCGGATAGGCGGGTGCAGCGACGGCACCCGTCGGTGCGGCGTAGCCCGGCTGCATCTGCACGTAGCGGGTGGTGGTGACCGCGCGATACTGCGTCACCGGCACACTGACCGGGCGCTGCACGTACTGGGTGACCGGCTGCATGCACTCGACGGGGCAGCCCGTGCAGGGGTCGATCTCGCACGACGGCTTGTAGCTGGTCACGGGCACGGTCTGCATCTGCGTGCGGTACGTGGTCTCCGGCACGTAGCTCGTCTGCTGCACCGGCACCATCACCGGGGGTGGAGGAGCGGCGATCGGCGCGACCACCGGTGCGGCGACGGGCGCGACGGCGTAGGTCGGCGCCTTGCGAAAGCACGTGCCGCACCCTGCGAAGAGGTCGGACAGGCAGCACTGGGCGCGGCATTCCCGCCCTCCCCCGAGCACTGCGGTCATCGCCAGCAGCATCGGGCCTGTCACGTGAAGCGTCTTCATCGCACTCTCCTTCGCCGGGACTCGTGCACTGCCGGCAGCCCCCGGCAGAACGTCGAACATCCCTAGCCTAGGTCGGGTGCAGTGCGATCCTCCGAAAAAAGAAGGTCACGACATCGTGAATCGTTCCGCGGCGGACGGCACGACCCGCACGGCCGTTACCGGCGTTACGTCCGGACCCCCGCCGCGCTGCCGCGGATGCGCTGCTCGAACAGGTCGTACAGGTCCAGGAGCGCCTCCCGCACGTTGCCCGCGTGCCGCGCGTAGGCCGCCGTGACGTCGTCATGCCCGATCACGGCGTCATCGGGCCCGAGCATCGCCACGACTCGGGCGAGGAGCGAGGGCGTGGTCATGCAGCGGGCGAGGACGGGGCCACATGGGCGATGGGCCGTGACGACGAGATCGCAGCCACGGCACCGCGCCACGACACGGACCGCCACGCGTCCCAACGCCCCGAGTCGTTCCCAGCCGTCGATGCAGGCGATCGCCGCGACGGGCAGACGCGCGATCCGCGCGAGAAGCCCCGGCACGTCGCGCGCGCGGCGCACCCGACTCTGCATCACGACGGCGTCCTGCGCGAGGTGCGCCGCCAACGCCGCCAGGAGGTTCGACTTGCCGCTGCCGTGCGGCCCCACGAGGGCCATGAATCCGCCGTGCGGCACGCGCGCCGCCAGCGCCGCCACCGACACGGGATGCCCCTCCGCATCGAGGGGCGGAATCATGCCTGGACGAATGAAGCGGGTGGCGAACGGGTTGCGCGCGCCCCGACCGATCCACTGAACGGTCATGTCGACGCTCCGCGGACGACGGGCACGGGCGGCGCGATTCGTGTGGCAGGGGCGGCTGGACGTGCCGGCGGCAGGTCGCCCACGGCGAAGACGTGCTCGGAGACGAAGTCCCGCCCACTCGTGAAGAAGACGCGCACGCGGAGGCACCAGCGCACCTTCACGATCACGCCCTCGTAGGAGAGAGGGCTGGCCGGCAGGGTGGTCGTCACCGTGCCCTCGACGACGGCGTCCGTCGGAGACGGCGGCGCGATGCGCTCGAAGAAGTGAACCCCCAGATCCTCCTCTCCCTTTCCCTCGGTGTACCAGTCGACCGACCGCTCGATGGACCGCACCCGCTCCTGGCCGATCCCCGCGATCCAGTAGCGCGCCGTGAGCGGCGCGCCGGGCGCGTAGGTCCGGTCCAGCCGGTCGAACTGTGCGTCGATCCGCAGCGTCGGTCGGGAACGATCGAGCGACTCGCTGGTCATGCGACGGTTCCGGTGGGGGCGGACTCCGCATCGGCCGTCTGCCGTGCGGTGTCGCGGGGGTGCACGATGATCGGAAAGACGCGAACGAAGGCCGGCCAGCGGGAGGGCTTCCCGCGGACGACGAACCGCCACCGCACCGCGTTGTGCTCCGTCACGAACGAGTGCATCGTGTCGACCGGAATTTCGACGGTCATCCGCTCCTCGAAACGGCTCGTCGGGTCGAGCTGCAGGAGGCCCCAGGCCCGTACGGGCCGCTGGATGACCACCAGCGACTCGGTCCGCGTGTCCGTGCCCTGGTGAAAGGTGGCCTGCTCCTCGAGTTCCAGGCTCAGGCCCAGGTCGTGCATGGTTCCCGCGCCGGACTGCGCGAGCAGCACGTCGTAGCGTCCGCCCGGCCGCAGGGGGTGGTCGGAAATCTCGATCTGCGTCGTGCCGACCGCAGCGGCGAGAAAGAGCTGGCGGACGAAGAGCACGACTCCCGTGCACCCGATGGCCGCGAACGGGATGAGCAGCGCGATCAGCAGCCAGTCGATGCGTCCACCGGCCAGGTCGAGCCCTGCCCCGACGGCCAGGACCGCGAGCACCGCGTTCCACAGGACCGCGAAGAGCCCGAGACCGAACAGGGTCCAGGTGTCGGCGCTCTCGATGGGAAGACGATAGCGAAGCACCGTGCCCGGAGAGTTGACGAGGTCATCGCACGCGGGGACCCCGGGCATGACGCCCGCGCCGGCCGGCGGGCGGCGCGAGGGATCGAGCAGGTCGACCAGTCCGGTCGAGGCGGCGATCGCCTCCTCGGAGCGACCCCACCTCCGTGCCGTCCGGACGAGTCCGGTCATGCCGAATCCGAGCAGCGCGCCGGGCAGGAGCAGCGCGAGCAGCCACGTCCACCAGTTGTAGCCGCGCTCGAGCACGATCGTTTCCGGATCCGCCGGGTCGTACCACCCGGGAACCTCGGAACCGATGGGCCACGAAGGCAGGCGCGCGGCCGCGGTGGCGCGGCCGAAGCTGGCCGGTCCGCGCGAGTGACTCCACGACTCGAACTGGCGGCCCTCCGCCTCGTAACGCACGAGGACGGTGGGCCGCCACGTCGTGGAGAAGGATCCTGGAGGATCCTCGACGGTGCGTCGCACGAGACCGGTGCCACGCACCAGGCATCGCGTCGGCTGGAAGTCGTGGTTGATGCGCCACTCCGGCACCGCCACGCCGGAGGCGAGCAGCGTGGCGAACACGACGCCGGCACAGACGAGCGCGCCGTGAAAGGCGGCCTCACCGAAGGAGCCCCATCGCTGCGAGCCGGTCCGCCGCTCCCCGCGCTTCTTTCCGAAAAATCGCGGCAGTCTCATCCAAGCCCCCCACGCCGGAGCCGATCCGACGCTGGCGGAGTGGTGCGGCGGCGGTCAGGCGTGGACGCTCTCCCGCCGGGAGGCCAGCGGGGCCGGTTCCCCTGTCCGCTCATCACCGCGGCCCGATTCGGTGGGGCGTTCGGCGCGAAAAAAGCCGATCTTTTCGAGCGCCTTGTAGACCTCCTCGAGCGTCTTTTCCCCGAAGTTCGAAATCGAGAGCAGGTCCGCACGCGTGCACTTGAGCAGGTCGTGCACCGTGAAGATGCCCCGCTCCTCGAGGCAGTTCGTGGTGCGCACGGAGAGTCCGATCTCCGCGGTGCTCATCTCGAGTTTCTCCTCCATCTCGTTCGATTGTGCGAGGTTCCGATAGGGGATGCGTGGCATGGGTTCCCTCCCGTGCGTGTGATGGTCCAACGGGCGCCGCACCCATGGGTCCGGCTCCGACATCGCGCGAATATAATCCACACACGGTCAACCCGCCCACCGGAGTCGCCGTGCCGGATGCCGCTCCGGCCCTGGCATGGACCGTGACGAAGGCGGGGAACTCCCCGGAAAAGCGATGTCCGCATCGTCATTCGAGGCACTCAACGACGCCCAGCGGCGGGCGGCCACGCACGTCGAGGGGCCGCTCTTGGTGCTGGCAGGGCCGGGCAGTGGCAAGACTCGCGTGGTGACGCACCGCATCGCGCACCTCATCTCGGCCGGCATCCCACCGGAGCGGATCGTCGCGCTCACCTTCACGAACAAGGCCGCCGACGAGATGCGGCGCCGGGTGACGACCCTCGTCGGACCGCAGCCGGTCGAGATGGGGACGTTCCACCGGTTCGCCGCCCGACTCCTCCGGCGACACGCACGACTCGTCGGCCTCACCAGCGACTATTCGATCCTCGATCCCGACGACGCCTCGTCGCTCCTCAAGCGTGCCGCCCGGCAGTGCGGCGTGCCCCTGGCGCGCACGCCCGTCGATCGCATCGCTTCGGTCATCAGCCGTGCGAAGAACGACCTCCTGACGCCCGAGACCTTCGAGCCCCGCTGGGGGCGTCCGGTGGACGAGGTGGCGCGGCGGGTCTGGCCGGCCTACCAGGAGTCGCTCCTGCGCACCAACGCCGTCGACTTCGACGACCTTCTCGTGCACGTCGCCCGCCTTCTCGTGGAGGAGCCGGAGCTGCGGGCGACGCTCGACGCGCGGCATCGCTTCATCCTCGTCGACGAATACCAGGACACCAACGCCGTGCAGTACTGCATCCTGCGCGGGCTCTCGATCGATCACCCGCACCTCGCGGTCACCGGGGATCCGGACCAGGCGATCTATGGGTGGCGCGGGGCGAGCATCCGCAACATCCTCGAGTTCGAACGGGACTACCCGGCGGCGACGGTCGTCACGCTCGAGCACAACTACCGTTCGACCGCCAACATCCTCGGCACCGCCGACCGACTCATCGCGCACAACACGCGGCGCAAGCCCAAACGGCTCGTCACGTCGGCACCGGCCGGTGCGCCGGTGCGGATCGTGCTGGATGCGTCGGGACACGACGAGGCCGATCGCATCGCCGGGGAGATCGCGACCGCCGTGGGCGCGGGAACGCGTCGGCCCGGGGATTATGGAATCCTGCTCCGCACCAATGCGCTCTCGCGGTCGCTCGAGGTGGCGCTCCGCACACGCGGCGTGCCCTACCAGCTCGTGCGCGGGCTGGAGTTCTTCCGCCGCCGCGAGATTCGCGATCTCGTTGCATGGCTGCGCCTCGTCCGCAACCCCCGGGATGATGAGGCCGTGCTGCGGGTCGTGAACGTGCCGCCGCGCGGGATCGGGCGGCAGTCGATCGAGCGGCTGGCGGCCTGGGCGGAAGAGCGCGGGCTCGGACTGCTCGAGGGGGCGCGGGATGCCGCGTCGGTTCCGGGCATCTCGGCGCGCGCGGGCCGCTCCCTCGCGGCCTTCGCCGCGCTCCACGCAGGACTCTGCGACGTGGCGCGCGGCGATCCACGTGTCGCACCGCTCGTCGAGGCCATTCTCGATCGCACGGGCTACCGCCGCATGCTCGCCGAGGAACAGGAGGAGGACGAGGACGGCGTGGATCGGCTGGCCAATGCCGAGGAATTGCTGACCGCCGCGAGGCAGTTCGACGAGGTGGGCCCGTCGTACGCCACGGGCGCCGACGACGCGGTGGAGTTCGATCCGCTGGGCGGCTTTCTCGAAATGACGGCCCTCGTGGCGGATGCCGACGCCTGGGATCCCGAGGGCAATCGCGTGGCGATCATGACGCTCCACGCGGCGAAGGGACTCGAGTTCCCTGTCGTCTACCTGGTGGCGCTCGAGGACGGGATCGTGCCGCACGAGCGGAGTCTGGAGCGGCCGGAGCAGCTGGAGGAGGAGCGACGACTCGTCTTCGTCGGACTCACACGCGGCCGTGAGGAGGTGTGCGCCAGCTGCGCCCGCATGCGGGATTACCGAGGCACGCGACGGATCGCCGCGCCGAGCCTGTTCCTCGCCGAGATGACGGGCTCCGAGACGGTCGTGAGCGGTGCCGAGGCGCCGGCGGCGGTCCCGTGGCGTCCCGAGGGCGGGTGGGCATCGGGCGACGCGTTCGACGACGCGTGCCAGGAGCCGCCTCCCGATCCGGTTCGACCCGTGGCGCCGCGCGGCGACGGGCTCGTGCTCGAACTCGACGAGCCGGCGGGCCTGGGGTCCTCGTCCGGACGCACGCGGTCGCGACGACCCGATCCCTGGGCGGCCGTCTCGACGGGCGCCGACGTCGCCGCGTCGTCTCCGCGGACGCATGCCTTCGTCGCAGGGCAGCGTGTGCGGCACGCGGAGCACGGCACCGGCGTGCTGACGTCGGTGAGCGGGGTCGGCCAGCGCTCCGTGGGCACGGTGCTCTTCGATGGTCCGGCCGGCACCCGCAAGTACATCCTCGGCTACGGCGCCATCGAGCCCGCCGATTGATCCGCCGCCCGGATGCAACGCCCGGATTGAACGGCCGGAT
>DNLZ01000215.1 GCA_003488325.1 Planctomycetaceae bacterium | reverse complement strand
GCTTTCCAGCGTGCGAATGCGGTCGGGCGTGCCAAGCGACGAGCCACTCCAGATCGGCCCCGACTCCGAGGATAAAGGTCTGCTCGCCCTTCCTCCCGGGTTCGCACGCCAGAAGGCGTGCGCCACAGGGGGGCCGGAGCCAGCGGCGCAGCGAACGGGTATGTGAACCTACAACAGCCCCTGCCACTTGCGGCCGACCCAGAACAGGCCGAGCAGGCCCACCACGAGCGCGGCGGCAAGCGGATGCGACCAGAGCCGGAGCCGTCTGAGCTCCTCCGGCGGATCCGGGAGCGCCTCGAGCGACGTGATGAGGCCTTCGATCGTCTCCGGCGATACCACGCGTCCACCCGTCGCGAGGGCGATCTCGGCGAGCACCTCGGGCCGCGCGGGTCTGCCGATGCCCTCGGCCGTGCTGCCCTGCACGAAGAACGAGGCCTCGAGCGTGTCGCCCGTCTCCCGACAGGCCAGCACCGCCTCGTGCCGACCCGGCTCACGTGGCAGGTACGTGCCCGCGAACACACCCCACTCCCCTTCACCCGCCGGCGGGACGAACCGCACCGTCTCCACGGCCCCCGACGGCGCCGTGATGCGTGCGGCGACCTCGCCGAAGGTGACCGGCGCGCCGGTCGCATCGGCGACACGCGCGTCGAAGGAGAGCGTGCGTCCCGCCTGGGGCTGCTCCGGCGTGAAGGAGAGACTGAGCCGTTCGCCGCGGGCCATGTTCCGGCGATAGGCCATCCAGCGCACCACCTGACCCCAGAAGCGGTAGTGATAGCGGTCCTCCACTCCCTTGCGCCAGCGCCACGCACCGTCGGTCGCCATGTAGAGCACCTTGCCGCTGCCGTAGCTCCGGGTGACGAGCAGCGGGATGCGGCCGTATTCGTTCGCCTCGTCCTCGTGCACGGCGAGCACCTCGCTGCCGGCCTTCGCGCGCAGCACCGGCCCGTGCCACTGCACGCCGGGCAGGCTCTCCCAGACGGCCAGGTTTTCGGCGGTGGAATCGGCGAGCTTCGTGAGCAGGCTCGTGCGGCCCGTCTCCGTGAGCGTGAGCCGTCGCGGCGCCGCGGTCGCCACGCCGCCGGGTCGCGCGTCGTCGAGGACGACGGGGCAGAGGTCCTCGAGCGGCGTGCCGGCGAGCGTCGCCTGCTCGCCCCGCCAGCCGGGCATGAAGACGAGTCCGCTGGCCTGGTACTCCACGAGCCCGGCGAGCAGCCGACAGTCCTCGAGCGTGAGCTGCCCCGGGCCGATCCCCACGTCGCCGAGAAAGACGACGTCGTAGATCGACAGTTCGTCGAGCCCGGCGGGGAAGCGGTCGATGTAGTCGCTGCCACCGCCCCCGCGGCGCGGCAGGTCGGGCTGGAAGAGCAGGCACGACACCTCCACGCCCGGATCCCGCACGAGGGCGTTGCGCAGGTAGCGATACTCCCACCGCGGCACGCTCTCCACGACGAGGACGCGCAGCGTCTCCTTGCGCACCGTCAGGGGCGCGGTCCGCTCGTTGTTGTCGGGCACCAGTTCGCCGTCGAGCGGCTCGACCGTGACGGTCACCGTCACGTCGCCCACGTCCGGCGGCGTCCAGAAAAACCAGTCGGTCACGGTGCCCATCGCGGGGAGCCGCACCTCGCGCCGGAGCGACTCGCCCGTGGAGACGGCCAGCCGCACCCGCGCGACCCGCTCCCCGGGCAGCGACGAGGTGAGCGTGAACGGGATCCGCACCGGCTTGCCCACGACGCCGACGGTCGGGCAGTCGAGGCTCGCCAGGTCGACGTCCGGCAGCCGCGTGTCGCTGCCCACGGCCACGGCGAGCACCGGCACACCCGCCTCCACGAGGCCGGCAGCCGCCTCGACCGGCGGCGAACCTGCGGTCCAGTCACCGTCGGACGCGAGCACCAGGGCGCGGAGCCGGCGAAAGCGGCGGGCCGCGTCCGCCAGCGGTGCGGCCAGGTCGGTCCCCGATGCGGGCGGGGCCGAGATCGGCTCCACGACGACCTCGAATCGATCGGCGAGCGGCTGCCAGAACGCCGTCGTCGTCACGTCGGCGATCGCATCGCGACGGCGCGCGAGGCCGCCGGCGGCGGGCACGTCGGCCGTATCCATGCTGCGCGAGGCATCATGAAGCACGGCCACGACAGGCAGCCCCTCGGGCGGCCGCCGCTCGACCCACTCGGGCTGATTGAGCAGGAGGCCGACGACGCACGCGATCGCGAGCCGCAGCGCCTCGAGACATCCCTGCGCCGCCGACCACCCGCTGCGCCGCCACGCGAGGAGGCAGACCGCGGCGGTCGCCGCGACGAGCGCGACCGACAGCACGACCGTGGGCGGCGAGGTGAAGAAGCGGATGCCGGCGAGGTCGCTCATGCGGCGGCCTCGAAGGCGCGCGGACTGCGGGCGGCCGTCTCCGGACGCGGGGGCGACGGCAGGCAGAGCAGACCTTCGCCCACGAGCGCGAGGATCACGGCCACGAGGAAGCCCCGCCAGATCTCCTGCACGAGCCGCCCGGTGCCCCCCGCCTGTCCCTCGATGCGGGTGAGCGCGAGGCCCGCGAACGCCTCGTCGATCCGCGCGTCGTCCACGAGCGTCGCGGCATCCTCCGCCTGCGGACGATTGACGGCGACGAGGCGGTCGCCGAGGGCGTACACGCCGGCCGTCCATCCCGGCTCCGTGACCGCACCCGCGACCGGTGGCGAGAGCCGCCGCGGCGTCGCGCCGGCTCTGAGGATCGCCGCAGCCTCGCCACCCGCCTCCAGGAGCCGCACGTTCGACAGCGGCAGGAGGCCCCGCTCGATGGCGCGCTGGAGCAGGCAGTAGAGGACCACGCCCTCGGCGGCGAGCGTCGAGTCCTTGGGCGCCGCGGTGGTCGTGAGGAAGGCGACGTTCGATACCGGCCGCACCGGCCCGGCACCCGCGGCGCCCTCCACCTCACCCGTCGCGGCACGCGCGAGGAGCGGCTGGCCGCCGGGAAGCCCCGCGAGCGTCACCACGTCACCTGCCAGGCCGCAGGTGCGCCGCGCGATCAGTCCGCCCACGGGCAGCGCCGCGCCCGAACGGGTGTTCGCGAGCAGGTCGCGGTCGGTCCGCCACGTCACCGGCGCGACGGGCGGGTCGTGCCCGCGCCAGGCCGTCCAGCCGACACCGACGAACGTGCGGTCCGACGTCTCCTCGGGACGACTCGGCGGCAGGAGGATCACCTGGCCGCCGCGCGCGACGTGCGCCTCGAGCGCCGCGCGGTCGCTGCCGTCGGGAAGGGGCGCCTGCCAGAGCACGAGCGCCGCGTCCTCGAGTCCGGACGTCTCGAGCGCGCCGGGGGCCACGATCGTCGCCGTGGCCGCGAGTCCGCGTTCCGGCGGAATCTCGGCGGCCAACGCGAGCGCGCGGGCCGCGGCCGCCTCCTCGGCCACGACGAGCGTGCGGCGTGGCGGTGCCTCGTCGAACACGAAGAAAAAGTCGTTGTCGGCGGCGTTGGCATCGGCGGGAATCGACACCCGCCCCCAGCCACGCGGCTCCGTCGCCGCGCCGAGTGGAATGGCGTGGTTGGCGAGGACCGCCTCGCGGTCCGTGAGCGGCACGTCCACGGTCGAGGACGCGCCCCCGATCTCGATCGTGACGGGCACCGTCACCGGCTCGGCTGCGGCATCACGCGCGAGCGCGACGGTGATCGACAACCTGCGCTCGTCGCCTCTCCCTTCGAGCAGGGCGGCGTTCACCCGCACCGCGACGTTGCCCGCAGCCGCCTCCTCGAAGGCGACGAGCTGGAACCGCACCGGCTGCGGCAGTCGGGCGAACGCGTCGCGGATGCCCCCCCACGCGGGCGCGTCGATGGCCCAGTCGTTCGACCGCTGATCCGAGCAGATCCAGATCTCGGTCGTGCCGGCGCCGCTCGAGCGCAGATACTCGTGGGCCGCCTCGAGAAGGCGCGGCATGTCGGCCGGGGCCGCGCTCGCACCGGCCGCCGGCAGGCTCTCGAGCGCCCGGGGGTCCGCCACCTCCACCGGACCGCGCTCCGGATCGACCAGCAGGAGCGTCCGCGTCGCGCCGAGCGTCACGAGCGCCTCGGCCACCTGGCGTCGCCCGGTCGCGAGCTTCGTGTCGGACGCTCTCACATCCCGCTCGGCCATGCTCGGCGAGCGGTCGAGGATCACGAGCGCCGTGTCGGGGCGCCCGCCCGCCGCCAGCGCGAGCCAGCCCCGCGACAGCGGTCGTCCCACCGCGAAGACGACCGCGGCGACCGCCAGCATCCGCAGCGCCATCACGAGCCAATGGCGCAGCCGCGAGTAGCCTCGCGACAATGCGCGGGCGGACAGGAGAAACCGCATCGCCGCCCAGGGCACCGTCTGGAAGCGTCGCTGGTTGATGAGGTGGATGACGATCGGCAGGCTCACCAGCGGCAGCGCGACGAGCATCCACGGCTGAAGAAACGTCATCGCAGCCCCCGGGCCGCCGCCCGGCCCACGAGGAAGCGGGCGAGCACCTGCTCGACCGGCTCGCTCGTCAGCACGCGGTGGTAGTCGATGCCCGACTCGAGCACGAGCCGACGCAGGCCGGCGAGGTAGTCGTCGAGCGCGCGGCGGTAGCGGTCGGCGATCTCGACGGGATCGGCGAAGATCGCGGCGCTGCCCTCCATGTCGAGGAACCGCGTCGGTCGATGGAAGGCGAATGCCATCTCCTGGGGATCGAGCAGGTGGAAGACCGCCACGTCGTGCCGACGGAACCGCAGGTGGCCGAACGCCGACTCGAGCGCCGCAGGCTCGACGAACAGGTCCGAGACGATCACGACGAGCGCCCGCTGCCGGATGGTCTCCGCGAGTTCATGGAGCACCTCCGGCAGCCGCGTCTCACCCGTCGGCACCGCCTCGTCGAGCACGTCGAAGACGAGCCGCAGGTGCGCCGGGCTCCGCCGCGGCGGCAGCGAGCGCACGAGACCGTCGGCGGCGCAGGAGATGCCGACCGCGTCGCCCTGCGCGGCGGCGAGGTAGCCGAGCGTGCCGCAGATCCGGCGGGCGTAGTCGATGCGCCGCATGCCGGCCGCCCCATCCACCCGCGTGCCCGACCCGCGGACGCCGGCGGCGGGCGGCGCCGCCCCGCCGAATCCCATCGAGCCGCTCGTGTCGAGGACGAGGCACAGCCGGAGGTTCGTGTCGGCCTCGTACTCCTTCACGTAGAAGCGGTCGGAGCGGCCGAAGGCACGCCAATCGAGCCGGCGCAGGTCGTCGCCCGGCACGTACTTGCGGTACTCGGCGAACTCGACGCTCGAGCCGCGGTGGGGGCTGGCATGGCGCCCCGACACACCGCCCACCATCGGCTTGCGGGCCACGAGTGGCACCGCCGCCAGCCGGGCGAGCGCCTGCGGGTCGAGGAACGCGCGGGGCTGGCGATCGGGGATCACCGCACCTCCTCGTCGAGCGTCTCGCGGACGAGGCGGCCGACGATCTGCTGGGCCGTGACGCCCTCGGCCTGCGCGGCGAAGGTCGTGATGAGGCGGTGCGTCAGCACGGGAGCCGCCACCGCCTCGATGTCCTCGAGCCGGACCATGTAACTGCCGGCGAGCGCGGCGCGTGACTTGCCGCCGAGCACGAGGTTCTGCACCGCCCGCGGTCCCGCGCCCCACGAGACGAGCGGCTTGAGCCACTCGGGGGCCGCGTCGCCCCGCGGCCTGGTCTTCCGCGCGAGCCGGGCGGCGAAGCGGTAGATGTGGTCGGGCACCGGCACGCGGCGCACGAGGTGCTGGAACTCGATGATCTCGGGCGCGGTCAGCACGTGGTCGAGCTGCGGCGGCGCGTCTCCCGTGGTCGTCCGGGCGATCGCCACCTCCTCCTCCTCGGTCGGATAGTCGAGCTCGACGAGGAACATGAAGCGGTCGAGCTGCGCCTCCGGCAGCGGGTAGGTGCCCTCCTGCTCGACGGGATTCTGGGTGGCGAGCACGAAGAACGGCGGGTCGAGCCGGAACGTCTTCCCCACGACGGTGACGCGATGCTCCTGCATCGCCTCGAGCATCGCCGCCTGCGTCTTCGGGGGCGCGCGATTGATCTCGTCGGCGAGCACGATGTTGGCGAAGACCGGCCCGTGCACGAAATGGAACTCCCGGCGACCGTCGGCGGCCTCCTGGAGGATGTCGGTGCCGGTGATGTCCATCGGCATCAGGTCGGGCGTGAACTGGATGCGGCTGAACCGGAGCGACACGCACTCCGCCAGCTTCGCGACGAGGAGCGTCTTGGCGAGCCCCGGCACACCCATGAGCAGGGCGTGGCCTCGCGCGAAGAGGCAGATCGCCAGCCGCTCGATCGTCTCCTCCTGGCCGATGATGACGCGGGCGAGCTCCCGCCGGAGCCGGGCGTGGACGTCCCGCAGCCGATCGATCGCCCCCACGTCGTCGTCGGTGAGGCGGGCGGGAGTGTCGATGTC
>DNLZ01000430.1:3998-4403 GCA_003488325.1 Planctomycetaceae bacterium | reverse complement strand
GGCAGACCCCATGCGTAGCCGCACCTTGTTTCAGTCGGCTTTTTCAGACCGTCAGCGACGCGTCCGCAAGGCCGGCCGGCGCCGTGGACACCTCCATCTCGAGCAACTCGAGCAGCGGCAGGTGATGGCAGCAGAGAACGTCATTTTCCCCACGGGATATGAGTCGCTGCAGGCAGACCTGCGGCCGATGGACGTGATCACGAGCCGCAACGGCGTGCTCGAGGCCAGCGTCAAGATGGTGACGGCGGGGTTCGCGTCCGATCCGATTCTCTACGGCGGACAGGAGGTCTACAGCAGCGGTCCGGACGAGGACCGCGACTACAACTCCTACGCCATGGCGTACCAGTTCGACGCCTACGGGGTGTCGTATTCGGCCGGCTTTCCGGGCACGATGCTGCAGATCAA
>DNLZ01000430.1:2846-3583 GCA_003488325.1 Planctomycetaceae bacterium | reverse complement strand
CCCGACTTGAGCCAGGGGGACAATGTCTACGTCGCGCTCAAGCCAGGCGAGAGCATGAACGTCGAGATCCCGATCTCGACCTACGAAAACAGCGTGGGTGTCAACTGGTACCACCCGCACCAGCACGAGGCGACGAGGCTGCAGGTCGAGGGTGGCCTGGCCGGCATGATCATGGTCGGTGATCCGCTCGACCCCTGGCCGCAGTACAAGGGTTCGCTCACGCAGGTGAACATGACGCTCTCGGAGGTCAACATCACCGCCGACGGCCGGTACAAGATGATGACCGGTCAGGACAGCAGCACCTTCTACGGCGAGGGGTACACCGCCGGCTGGCAGAAGCGGGTCAACGGCCAAGTGAATCCGATCATGCGTGTCCGCCCGGGTGAGACGCAGATCTGGAACATGGGGCAGTTCGGGCAGCGCGGCGCCACGAACTTCGTCATCGCCGACGACAATCTGCAGAACCCCTGGTCGGCCACGATTCTTGCCCGGGACGGGGCCAGCGTATTCGTCCACCCCTACACCGTCGAGCTCGCCGCCAACGACGCGCGCATGCAAGACGTCTCGGCGCTGACCGTGCTCAGCCCGGGCAATCGGATCTCGATGGCGGTGACGGCCCCCACGACGCCCGGCACCTACTACGTGATGGATGGATGGGGCGGCGAGGAGTCGCCGAACAACGCGAGCGGCACCAGCTACTACTACGTGCTGGCCACGATCGTCGTCGAAGGGGATCC
>DNLZ01000430.1:1903-2451 GCA_003488325.1 Planctomycetaceae bacterium | reverse complement strand
TTCTCGCTGGAGCAGTTGCCCACCGTCGATGGCGTCGACCCCACCACGGGCCAGCCGATCATCAACATCGACAACTTCTACATCAACGGGAAAAAGTTCGGCGAGGGCGTCATGCCCCAGCTCGAGATCGGCACGGTCGAGGAATGGACGATCCTCAATGCCGGACCGCTGAACCATCCGTTCCACATCCACCAGGGTCTCTTCATCGTCACCAAGATCAACGGCTTTCCGATCGAGCCCGACAAGCGGCTCCCGAATGCCAGCGCCGCCAACTACGTCTCGCCACTCGACGTGATCATGGTGCCGGCGTTCGGCAGCGTGACCATTCGATTCCGGGTGTTCGACTTCCCCGGCAAGCATGTCTTCCACTGCCACATCCTCGAGCATGAGGACGAGGGGATGATGTCGCCGGTGTTTCAGTTCGGCGCCACCGAGGGCCTGCGATTGCCGCTCGGAACGGAGTCGCCGTCGACGCTCGTCCTCAACGGGAGGGGCGATACGGTGGGCACCGTCCGGGCGTTCCCCGGCTATCGGGGGCCCGTGGTGAC
>DNLZ01000430.1:0-1532 GCA_003488325.1 Planctomycetaceae bacterium | reverse complement strand
ACGGCCGCCGAGATCAACGCGTTCTTCAGGACCGACGTCACCAAGGAGACGATGGCCTTCGGTACGGGCGCACACGCGTCGCACGTGAAGGTCTACGAGAACGGCTCGCTCACGCCCACGGCGGCGTTCCGCGCCTTCGCAGGCAAGGCGGGCGTCGGAGGTGTGAGCCTCGCGGTGGGCGCGCTTGGCCAGTTGGGTACCGTGAACATCGTCGTCGGGTCGCGGACGGCTGGTCCTGCCAACGTCCGTCTCTTTGACACGAGGGGCACACTCCTCCGCGAATTCAAGGGCGTGCTGCCCGGCAGGTTCCCCAAGGGCGTGAACGTCGCCGTGGGGGACGTGGACGCCGACAACTACGACGACATCATCGTCTCCGCGGGGGCCGGCCGGGAGGCCATCATCACCGCGCTGAGTGGCCGTGACATCGTCAACGGCGTTCTCAACCCCGAGAGGTGCTTCACGTTCGTCGCTCCAGGCGGAAGCCGTGATGGCGTCAAGGTGGCCGTCGGCTACCTGGCGCCCTCGACGGTGCCCAGTTACAAGCCGAACCTGATCACCACACCGGAGACCGGCAGGAACGTCGGCTTGGTGAGTGTCTGGAACGTCGCGGATATCTGCCAGTGCTTCGGCCACGGTGGCCACGCCATGTCGGGCATGGCCGCGATGCATGAGCACCCTGCCGAGGATGCCCCCCCCAGGCCCGTGGCGACGTTCCGTCCCTTCGGGTCCCGTCGCGGTGCCGTGAATCTCGCCACCACCTACCAGCGCCAGTTGGGCGGGCAGGCCCAGGCCGTGGTGGCGGCCTGGCAGACGCCGCGCGAGGTGGTTTTCACGGCGATCGGTCTCGACAACCAGCCGCAGACTGTCAGGCGCAGATTCTGACCTCGTGTTTTCACGGGTCGACCCGCCCGCCGATGGCGACGAGCGGGACTGCGGCATCCTCTGCTTCGGATTCGCCCGCGCGGCATGCTTGCCGACCGCCCTGCGGCCGTCTCAGCCCTCACGGAGATCTTCGTCGCAGAGATCGAGCAACTGCTGCTCAGCGCCTCCGGTTTGGCGTCGAGGTGGTAGAAGCCGGGAGGCAGCTTGCCCGGATGTGGTGGCCGGCACCTGTTCCGTAGAAGGTGGGATGACGAGGTCGCCGATATCCCCATCTTCGGGTCGATCTGTCCCGTGACAGCCCTGACCACACACGTGAACCCCCGCACGCCCTTCGAGGAAAAATATCGCCACGGCTCGGCGGATCTGCCTCGAAACCGTGACCGATCCGCGGTACGAGATTTTCTTGTTCGGATCGCGGGCCCGGGGGCATTGCGACCATGGCAGCGACGTCGATATCGGGATCGCCGGGCCCGAGCCACTCCCAGGCGGGATCTCGCACCTGCTCTGGCTGCTGACCGAATCTGACGTGCCGTGGCGGTGTCAGGTGGTCGATTTCGCGCTCGTGACCGACGAGGCATTCCGGCAGCATGCCCACGAGGGCCGCGAGATATGGCGAGCGGCACACTAGGCCTTAAACAAGCGAAGGTCGA
>DNLZ01000070.1 GCA_003488325.1 Planctomycetaceae bacterium | reverse complement strand
CGGGCGATCCGCCTCTTCCAGGACACCAGCGGCTGGACGCCCCACTACCTCGAGGACGGCGTGCACGGCGGCTACGAGCCGCTCTGCCTCGGTCCGGCCTGGGTGCCCGCCGAGGGAAGGGCGGCCTCGTGATCGTCTTCGACGGCGCCGGGATCCTCCTCGACGTCGAGGGCACGACCTCGTCGATCTCGTTCGTGCATGACGTGCTCTTCGGCCACGCGAAGCGGCACGTCGGCACCTTCATCGCCGCCCATCACGACGACCCGACGGTGCGGCCGCTCCTGGCGGGCATCGCGACGGCGGCCGGGCTCGATCCGACCGTCGCCGAGGGAGACGATGGAACGGCGCGGGTCACACTCGCGGCGCTCGAACTCATGAACCGCGACGTGAAGGACACGTCGCTCAAGGCGCTCCAGGGCATGATCTGGCGGAGCGGCTTCGAGTCGGGCGAACTCGTCTCCCACGTCTTCGACGACGTGCCACCCGCGCTCGCCCGCTGGGCCGACTCGGGCCTCGACGTACGCATCTATTCGTCGGGGTCGATCGAGGCACAGCGGCTCTACTTCCGCCACACGGCCGCGGGCGACCTCACACCGCTGCTTCGCGGCCACTACGACACGACGACCGGGCCGAAGCGCGACAGCGCGAGTTACGCCGCGATCGCCGCCGACATGGGGATCGAACCGCGACGCATCCTCTTCGTGAGCGACATCGGCGCCGAGCTCGACGCGGCCCGCCGGGCGGGATTCGCCACCGCCCTCGCCGAGCGCCCCGGCAACGCCGTGCCGACGAGCGTCTTCGATCACGACCCGCTCGCGTCCTTCGCGGAGATCGTGACATGACGCAGACGGCCCCGTCCGGCGATGGTGGCTCCGGGGGTCCCCGGTGCAGCGTGGGAACGTCCACCGAGGCCCGGCTCGACGCGGCCCTGGCCCGCGCGACGGCCGACGCCACGGCAGGGCTCGGGACCGGCCCGGCCGACCTCGCAGTCGTGTTCGTCTCGGCCGCCTACGGACCGGAGATTCGGCCGGTGCTCGAGGACCTCGCCGATCGCGTCCGGGCCCGGGTCGTGCTCGGCACGACCGCCGAGAGCGTGCTCGGAGGCGCCGAGGAGTTCGAGGGCGGCCCCGCGGTGGCCGTGTGGCTGGCGAGGCTGCCGGGCGCGACGGTGCAGCCGTTGTCGCTCGAATACACGCAGACGCCCGACGGGGGCATGTTTGCCGGCTGGCCGCCGGAGGGCGGCTCGTGGCCTTCCAACGCGTCGCTCCTGCTGCTCGCCGATCCGTTCTCGTTTCCGGTGGACGGATTCGTGCGGCGCGTGGAGGAGGACCATCCAGGCCTCGTCGTCGTCGGCGGCATGGCCAGCGGCGGGATGGAGCCCGGCAGCAACACGCTCGTCATCGACTCCCGCACCTACGACTCGGGGGCGGTCGGCGCGGTGATCGGCGGGGCGGTGCGGATCCGGCCCGTCGTGTCCCAGGGATGCCGCCCGATCGGCAGGCCACTGGTCATCACACGGGCGGAGGAGAACGTGATCATCGAGCTCGGCGGGCGGCCCGCGCTCGAACGCCTCCAGGAACTTTTCGGCGCCCTCGACGAGACGGACCGGCGGCTCGTGCGCACCTCGCTCCACGTCGGACGCGCCGCGACGGAATACCGCGACCGCTTCGCGCGCGGGGACTTCCTCGTCCGCAACGTGGTCGGCGCCGACCCCGAGTCGGGCGTGATCGCCGTGGGCGACCTCGTGCGCACCGGCCAGACGATGCAGTTCCACGTGCGGGACGCCGCCAGCGCCGACGACGACCTGCGGATCCTCCTCACGCGGCAGCGCGATGCCGGGACGAGCCCGGTCGGCGCCCTCGTCTTCACCTGCAACGGCCGTGGAACGCGGCTCTTCGACGAGCCGAGCCACGATGCCCGTTGCCTGCAGGACTGCCTCGGGCCGGTTCCGGCGGCCGGCTTCTTCGCGCAGGGCGAGATCGGCCCGATCGGCGACCGGACGTTCCTGCACGGCTTCACCGCGTCCATCGCGCTCTTCGAGCCGGTCGACGGCGACGCCGAGCATTCCGGCGAACGCGGCTGAGCTCGGCGAAGCGGCGCGCGACGGGCCGGCCGCCCCGCACCCGGTCGGCGTCAGCCGTCCGACCCGGAGTTGCCCTTGTTCCTGCCGTAGGCCATCCGTAGTGTCCCGCGCCGTTGACCCAGGAACCGGGCAGCGAGGACCTGCATGGACGCGCGGCGCATTCTCCCGACGATCGCGATGCTCACGGCCGCCGGCACCATCGGCTGCGCGCACCATCGCCAAAACCAGTACGCGTACGCGCCACCGCTGGCGCCGGCGGTGTACCCGCAGCCACCGGTTCCCGACGCGCTGCAGCAGCCTGCGGTCTCGATGCCGGTGATGCCCGCGCCGGCCCCGGTGTACGCTCCGGCGGGCGCCGCACCCGTCGCGATGCCGCCCGTCACCCCCGCGGCTGCGACCGTGCCGTGCGATCCGTGCCAGCAGGGCATGGTGATGCCGGCCGGCGGCCACATGATCCATGCCGACGGACAGACTCCGCCATGCCCGCAGTGAGACCCGATCGGCCGGGAGCGGCCGCACGCCCGGTCCTCCTCCGGTTCGACTCCTTCCGCCCGCCCGCCACGGAGCGAACGACGCCCGTGCTCGATAAACCTGGTGAGCTGCCCTCGCACCTGCGGCGTCGCGTGGCGATCGACCGCGTCGGTCCCGAGGTGGATGGTGGCCGGTTCGCGGTCAAGCGACTCGTCGGCGACCGCGTGCTGGTGCAGGCGGACATCGTGTGCGACGGCCATGACGAGCTCGACTGCCGGCTGCACGTGCGGCACGGCGAGACGGGCCAGTGGACGGTCGAGCCGCTGACGTGTGTCGGCAACGACCTGTGGGAGGCCTCGTTCACCGTCGATCGCATCGGGCTCTGGCAGTACGTCGTGACGGCCCGCGTCGACACGTTCGCCACGTGGCTGCGGGATCTCGGCCGGCGCCAGGAGGCCGGCGAGGATCTCACGCTCGAGCTCGCCGTCGGTGCGGAACTCGTCCACGCCGCCGCGCACCGTGCACCCGCCGCGGCCGCCGACGAGATGGCGAAGCATGCCCTGCGGCTCCGCGGTCCAGATGGCGCGCAGGCCGCGCGCGACGCTCGGCTCGGCGAGCTCATGACCGCCTACGCCGACCATCGCGACGAGGCGCGGCTCGAGCCGCCCCGCCCGATCTGGGTCGATCGGAGCCGTGCGGGGCAGGGGGCCTGGTACGAGGCGTTTCCCCGGTCATGGGGGCCGGCGGGACAGCACGGCACACTCGCCGACCTGGCCGACCGGCTCGACTACGTCCGCGGGATGGGCTTCGACGTCCTCTACCTCGCCCCGATTCATCCGATCGGCACCACCTGCCGCAAGGGGCGGAACAACGCGGTCGTCGCCGAGGCGGACGACGTCGGCAGCCCGTGGGCGATCGGGTCGTCCGCGGGGGGTCACACCGCGATCCATCCGCAGCTCGGCACGCTCGCGGACTTCGAACGGCTGCGGCGGCGTGCCGAATCGCTCGGCATGGAGCTGGCCCTCGATCTCGCGATCCAGTGCTCACCCGACCACCCGTGGGTGCGCGAGCATCCGCAGTGGTTCCGGCATCGGCCCGATGGCACCATCCGCCATGCCGAGAACCCGCCGCACGCGTACCAGGACATCGTGCCGCTCGACTTCCAGTGCGCCCAGTGGCGGCAGCTCTGGGAGGCGCTCGGCGGGGTCGTGCGGTTCTGGGTCGACCAGGGCGTGCGGATCTTCCGCGTGGACAATCCCCACACCAAGCCGTTCGCATTCTGGGAATGGCTGATCGCCGACATCCATCGCACCCACCCGGGCGTCATCTTCCTCGCGGAATCGTTCACGCGCCCGAAGACGATGTATCGCCTCGCGAAGCTCGGCTTCACGCAGTCCTACACCTACTTCACGTGGCGCACCGGCAAGCGGGAACTCGCCGACTACATCCTCGAGGTCACCGCGCCGCCCGTCGCCGACTTCTACAGGCCCAACTTCTGGCCGAACACGCCCGACATCCTCCACGAGAGCCTGCAGCGGGGTGGCCGGCCGATGTTCATGGTGCGTGCGGCGCTCGCGGCGCTGACCGTGGGCAACTGGGGCATCTACGGGCCGGCGTTCGAGCTCCTCGAGGCGACGCCCCGGGTGAAGGGCGGCGAGGACTACCTCGACTCCGAGACGTACGAGATCAGGGACTGGAACCTCGAGGCGCCCGCCAGCCTCGCCCCGTTCATCACACGGCTCAACGAGATGCGGCGGACGGAGGCGGCCCTCTCGCGGATCCGTCCTCCGGTGATCCAATCGATCGACGACCCCCACATGCTCGCCTGGAGCCGGTACGACGCTGCGAGCGGGAGCCGCGTGCTCGCGGTCGTGAGCCTCGAGCCTGCGACGACGCGCACCGGACTGGTGGAGCTCTCCCTCGACGCGCTCGGCCTCGAGGGAATCGAGGCGGTCGTCGCCCACGATCTGCTCGACGGCACAACGCACGCCTGGGACCTGGCGGCACTGTCGATCGAGTGCACGCCGCAGGCGCCGGTGCGGGTGTTTCGGATCGTGCCGCTCGCGCCGGAGCCGACCGCCCGGCACGCGCCGGCCGACTGACGCCCCGCTGCGGGGCGACGGGAGCAGCCCACCGATGACCGCCGACCGTACGCTCGCGCACGCGATCGCCGAGTGGCTGCCGACGGCTCGCTGGAGCTCCGCGCAGCCCGGACGGATCGACCGCATCACGGTTCCCGTCGTGGCACCCATCGCGGACGGCGTGCGTCTGGCGCTCATCGACGTGACGGCCGCCGCACGGACCGATCGCTACGTCGTCCCCGTCGACGACGCGGGCGAGGACGCAGCAGCCCTCCCGGCCCTCGCCCGTTGGCTCGTCGCAACGGCGCTCGGCGGGGCGACGACGCCCGCCGACGGCCACGCGTTCGTGGGCCACTGCACCGGCACTCCGACGGCGACGGAGTCCGACACCTGCCACGTCACCCTGCTCGGCACGGATGCCTCGAACACGTCGCTGCTCGTCACGCTCGGTGCGGGCGCGTACGTGGTCAAGATCCTGCGTCGCTGCCGTGCCGGCGTGCAGCCCACGGTCGAAATCGGGGCCTTCTTCCAGCGCGATGCTCGATGGAACGGCACGCCTGCGCTTCTCGGCTGGGTCGAGCACGTGCCGCCTGGGGAGGCGACGTCCGCGGTCATCGCCACCGTCCACGAGCACATCCCCGGCTGCACGACCGCCTGGGATCGTCTCCTCGCGCTCGTCGCCGAGGGGGCTCTCGCGGCGGAACCCGGGGCACGAACACACGGACGATTGCTCGATCTCGTGGACGCGATCGGAAGCGTGACCGGCGCGATGCACCGCGCGCTCGCCTCCCGCCCCGACCTCCCGCCCTTCGCGCCGGAGCGGCCATCGGCGGCCACCTGCCGTGCCGTCCGCGACGGGCTCGTCGCCCATGCCCACGGCGTGCTCGACCGTGTCAGGGCGGAAGCCTCGCACCTGCCGCCGGACGTCGCCACCCGGCTGCGAGCGGTCGCCGACAGAGGCCCCGTGCTCGAACGACGCATCCTGGCCGACACGTCAAACCTCGACGCGTGGGCGTTCATCCGGGTGCATGGTGACTACCACCTCGGACAGCTGCTCGTCGCGGACGAGGGCGAAGCCTGGCGGGTGATGGTGATCGACTTCGAGGGCGAGCCGGGTCGGACGCTCGAGGAGCGACGCGCGAAGGTGCCGGCGGCCAAAGACGTCGCGGGAATGTGCCGGTCGTTCGACTACCTGCTCCGCTGTGCCGAGCTGGCCGGCGGGCCGGCCCATGACGCCGCAGTCCTCCGGCTGCTCGAGGATCGCTTCCTCCACGCCCATGCGACGATCGCCCGCGACACGGCCTGGTGGCCGCCGCATGCCGCGCGGCTGCTCGAGGCGTACCGGATCGACAAGGCCGTCTACGAACTGGACTACGAGATCGGTCACCGGCCGACGTGGGTCACCGTGCCGCTGGCCGCGGTCGAGGCGACGTGTTCGGAGGGCTGACGGGCC
>DNLZ01000431.1:15952-16237 GCA_003488325.1 Planctomycetaceae bacterium | reverse complement strand
GCGCATCCGAGATACGTGTGTCGCCGGCTCGGGGGCGGCAAAAGTCTCGTCGCGTGGGCCGCCGCGGCCCAATGCTCCTCGAGCGTTCGCCGACCCCCTTCGCGTACCCGCCTTGGTCTGCCCCGTCGTCGCTACACCTGCGCAAGGCGTGCTCTAAGATGGTTCCGATCGCCAGCCGGACGGGTGGCAGAGCGGTTGAATGCACCGGTCTTGAAAACCGGCAGTCGCGAAAGCGGCTCGTGGGTTCGAATCCCACCCCGTCCGCATCCGTGCCCGCGGGTCGCG
>DNLZ01000431.1:11650-15540 GCA_003488325.1 Planctomycetaceae bacterium | reverse complement strand
TGGCGTCCATCCCAGCACGCGCTGCGCCAGGGATGCGTCGAGGAGATTCGACCGGAGGTCCCCCTGCCGCGGCGGCCCGTGAAAGGGTGGGGCGAGGGCCGGCGGCGTGCCGGCGGCGGCGAGGACGGCACCGACCTGGCGGCGGATCATCGACTCCAGCTGGTTCACGTCCGTGCCGCAGCCGGTGCCGATGTTGAGCGTGGTGAGCGCCCCCGCGTGAAGGGTCGGCAGGTCGGCGGTGAGCGCGATGACGTTCGCGCGGGCGACGTCCGGTCCGTAGACGTAGTCGCGGACATGGCGACCGTCACCATGGATCGTCACGCGCTCCCCGGCGAGGAGCTGCCGGCAGAAGATCGCCACGACACCGGCCTCCCCATGGGGGTTCTGGCGGGGGCCGTACACGTTCGCGTACCGCAGGGCCACCGCCGTGAGCCCGTGCTCGCGGGCGTAGAAGTCGAGATACCGCTCACCGACCCACTTCGAGATTCCGTACGGGCTTGCCGGGCTCGTCGGCGCCGCCTCCGGCGCCGGCGTGGTGACCTCCCCGCACAGTCCGCCGGTCGATGCGAACACCACCCGCCTGCACCCACTCCGCAGCGCGGCATCGAGCACATTGAGGAGCCCGATGCAGTTCACCTCGGCGTCGAAACGTGGCTCGCGGATGGACCGGCCGACCGAAATCTGAGCGGCCTGGTGGCAGACCGCATCGGGGCGTTCCCTCTCGAACAGGGCGGCGATCGCCTCGCGATCGACGATGTCGATCGTGTGAATCTCCGTGGCATGCGGCAGGTTGTCCCGCGAACCGCTCGACAGGGCGTCGACGACGATGACACGATGCCCAGCCTCGAGCAGGCCGTCGACGACATGACTGCCGATGAAGCCGGCTCCTCCGGTGACGACGATCTTCATGTGGAACCCTCCTCCGGACCGCGCCGTGCGAGCGTCTTCTCGCGCACGACGCACACCGCTCGCGTTCGCTCAGTCCTCGGGCTGCTCGCCGTCCGGCGCCATCTTCACGAGACGCGGATCGAACCGGCCGGTGGTGTGGACCAGATCCGCCTGGGCCGCCATCACCGAGGCGATGTCCTTGTAGGCGAACGGTGCCTCGTCGAGGCCCGCGCTGATGAGCCGCACGCCCCCCGCCGCGAGCGCCGCCCGCACGTCCTTCCATCGATACGACTGTCGCGCCTTCGTCCGGCTCATGCGGCGCCCGGCTCCGTGGCTCGCCGAGTCGAGGGACGCGGCGGCCCCCCGGCCACGCACGAGGTAGCCCGGCGTCGCCATCGAACCGGGAATGATGCCGAGCACGCCCGCACCCGCCGGTGTGGCCCCCTTGCGATGGACCACGACCGTGCGGCGGACGCCGTCCACGACGTGCTCCTCCTGCCAGGCGAAGTTGTGATGGTTTTCGACGTCGAGAATCACGCCCGCGCCGAGGTGCTCGGCGACGTGCCGATGGATGCAGGCGTGATTGGCCGCCGCGTACCGCCCCATGAGGCTCATCGCCGCCCAGTATTCCCGTCCCGGCTCGCTGTCGAGCGGAAGCCAGCCGAGATGCCGCATCGACGGCGGCAGGTCGCGGCAGCGATCGAGCGCGATGCGGGAGTAATGCTCGCAGACCGCCGCGCCCGTGCCCCGCGATCCGGAGTGGGACAGGAGCGCGAGGTAGGTGCCGGCTGCAAGGCCGAGCCCTCCGGCCTCGTCGGCCGCGACCGAGAACGTGCCGAACTCCACGAAATGGTTGCCGCTGCCGCTCGTGCCGAGCTGGAGCCTGGCGCGGTCGTGGAACCGCTGCGTGACCGGCGAGACGCACCAGTCCTCATCGAGCACGGGGTGCTCCCGAGGCCGCGACCGCGTGACGCCGTCGTTCCGCCCGAACTCAGCCCCGACGCCGAACCGCGTCTCGGCCTCGAGGGCCGCGACGAGCCGATCCGCCTGCGTGTCGAGCCACTGCGGCGGGAGGTCGAGGACCGAAAGCTTCATCCGGCAGGCGATGTCCACGCCCACGGCGTACGGCACCACCGCCTGATCGGTGGCGAGGACGCCGCCGATCGGGAGGCCATAACCGACATGGGCGTCGGGCATGAGCGCGCCGGCCACCGCGACCGGCAGCCGCATCGCCGCCTCCATCTGGGCCACCGCCGCGGGGTCGATGTCCACGCCCCACTGTCGCCATGGAACGGGCTCGTCGCGCGGCCGCAGCGTGGCGAGCGCGGCCGACTCGGTCGCACGCAGTTCCGCGAGCGCGGCCGCGAGCGGGCCGAAGTGCGGATCGGCGGCGAACGTCTCGGGCGCGGCGACGATCCCCGTCAGGATGCGACGGGCATCGTCGGCGGTGACGCCCGCACGACGCGCCTCGCCCACCATCACGCCGGCACGCGCGACGAGCGACCCCGGGATTCCCAGGCGGGCGATGGCCTTGGCGTTCACGCGCGACCCCGCCCCGTGGCCCGTGGCACGCTGCCGAGCGGCATGACCGTCAGTCCCTGCTCCGGAGCTTCGACAGGAGACGGAGGATCTCCATGTACAGCCACACGAGCGTGACCATGAGCGCGAAGGCGCCGTACCACTCCAGGTACTTCGGCGCCCCACGGTCGGCAGCCTGCTCGATGAAGTCGAAGTCGAGCACGAGGTTCAGAGCCGCGATCACCACCACGACGAGGCTGAAGCCGATGCCGATCGGGCCCGCCTCGTGGATGAAGGGGACCGGAAACCCGAAGAATCCACCGATCATCGAGATGAGGTAGACGAGACAGATGCCGCCCGTCGCGGCGACGATGCCGAGCTTGAAGTTTTCGGTCGCGCGCACGAGCCCCGACTGGTACGCCAGGAGCAGGCCCAGCAGCGTGCCGAACGTGCCGCCGACGGCCTGGATGACGATGCCGGGGTAGCTCACCTCGAGGCTCGCCGACACGCCCCCGAGAAACAGACCCTCCGCCAGGGCATACACCGGCGCGAGGGCGGGAGCCCACGTGTGCCGAAAGCAGATGACGAGCGCCGCGATGAATCCGACGACGAGCCCGCCCAGAGCCCAGGGCATCGCCGCGCCGGGATTCGCCTCCACGGCCGAAAACGTCTTCGACCAGGTGAAGCACGCGGAGCCGAAGGCGAGGAGCAGGAGAAACAGCGTCTTCTGCGCCGTGCCGTTGATCGTCATCGTCGTCGGCGCGGACTGCTCGGCAACGGCGTCGCGGCGGTAGACACCGAAGTTCTCGAACGTCTTGTCGTTGAGGACTGGATTGCCGGTGCGCATGGCGATCGCTCCGTGGGTGGCGTGGGATGGCGTCGAGAAGGCGACGCGGCGTTCCTTCCTCAGTGTAGCCCTTGGCAGCCTTTCGGGGGTGACACCGGCTCGGGGGCGGCAAAAGTCTCCTCGCTCCGGCCGTGGCGGCAGCTCGCTCGGGAAGCGTTTGCCGACCCCCCTTCGCCTCGTCCGCTCGACGTCTGGTCGATTCACTGATCGCCACGCCGGGGATATCCGCCCCGTGCGACGGCCGCGTCGATCGTCAGGACGGCACGTAGGTTTTTCGGCCGAGCAGTCGGTCGAGCGAATCGCTCGTCTGAAAGACGAGCGCCTCGGGGTAGTGCTCGTAGGGGTGGAAATACTCGAACGTCAGGTAGCCCCGGTAGTCCACCTCGGTGAAGGCCTGCATCACCGCCGGCCAGTTCGTCGTGCCGTCGAGCAGCGGCCGGAACGATTCGAGGGATGTGTCGGTGCCCTTCTTCGTGAACTCCTTGAGGTGCACGTTCTGGATCCGCGACCCGAGGATCCGGATCCAGTGCTCCGGATACTGGTACATCATGATGTTGCCCGTGTCGAAATGGACCTTCACATGGTCGCTCCCGAAGCCGTCGACGAAGTCGGCCATCTCCTGCGGCGTCATGAGAAA
>DNLZ01000431.1:10604-11260 GCA_003488325.1 Planctomycetaceae bacterium | reverse complement strand
CCGACCGCCTCGCGGGCCCGCGCGAGGCAGACGTCGTTGGGCACCGGCTCATGGTCGGTGCGCCACGGGATGCAGACCGCCCCGGGCACCACCAGCACGTTCTCCGTGCCCAGATCGTGCGCGCAGGCGGTGATCCTGCCGGCCAGTTCGAGGCCCCGCGCCCGCTTCTCGGGATCGTTGCTCGTCAGCGGGTAGGGCCAGAAGAGAAACGAGCAGACGCCGCTGATGCCGATGCCGATCGTCTCCGCGAGCCGCCGGATGGCGACGTACTCTGCCGTGCCGTGCCGCGGCGAGAGGTCGCTCTCGAGGTCGTAGTTGAGTTCCACCGCGTCGAACCCGGCGTCCTTCGCGAGCCGCAGGCACTGCTCGAGATTCATGCGCTGCGGGTAGGGGAACGCCCAGAGGTTGATCGACTTGCGGCACGGGTGGGCTGCGGCCGCGGGCGCCGCGGGACTCGACTGGGATGTGCTCGGCTGCGCCGCCCCCGACTGCCGCTGCGACACCGTCGCGGCGAGGGCCGCACCCGCGGCCGTGCCAAGAACGCCGCGACGCGACAGATGAGCGGACGGATCGAACGGGCTGGTCATGGCCGCACCTTTCGGAATGATCGACGTGGCGACATGCCCTCACGCATGCCGACGGAGCCTCCACGCTCG
>DNLZ01000431.1:8436-10231 GCA_003488325.1 Planctomycetaceae bacterium | reverse complement strand
CGATCCACGAGAGGCACAGAGGCGGCGCTATGGCGCCGCTCGGGCGGAGCCGCGACTTGCCCGCGCCCTCGGCCACCGGTAGCCTCCCGGCGTCGCCCTTTTGCCCCCATCCACCGAGACCGTCGCTCCACCATGTCCCACCACATCTGCCGCTGGGCGTTCCTCAGCACCGCGGGGATCGCCCGCAAGAACTGGCTCTCGATCCGCCACGCCGGCAACGCAAGGCTCGTCGCCGTCGCCAGCCGCGACCGGGCCCGCGCGCGGGCGTTCATCGACGAGTGCGAGGCCTCGGCGCCGAGCCATCCGCCCCCCGACGCGGTCGGGTCGTACGAGGAGGTGCTCGATCGCGACGACGTGGACGCCGTCTACATCCCGCTGCCGACCGGCATGCGCGCGGAGTGGGTCATCCGGGCCGCCGAGCGCGGCAAGCACGTCCTCGTCGAAAAGCCGTGCGCGGTCGATCTGCCCGAACTCGAACGGATCGTCGCCGCCTGCCGCAAGCATGGCGTGCAGTTCATGGACGGCGTCATGTGGTTCCACTCGCAGCGGGCCGAGGCACTGCGGCACAGCCTGCGCGCGGGCGACACCGACGGCGGACTCGGCGGGATCCGCCGGATCGCCACGCAGTTCACGTTCCGCGCCCCCGACGCCTTCTTCACCGACAACATCCGGGCACACGGCAGCCTCGAACCCCTCGGCTGTCTCGGCGACCTGGGCTGGTACACGATCGGGTTCATCCTCTGGGCGCTGCATCCGAGGATGCCCGACTCCGTTGATGGCCGCCTCCTCGCGACGGCCGGCGTCGCGGGAGCGCCCGCGGTGCCGACGGAGTTTTCCGGGGAACTGTTCTTCCGCGGCCAGGGCGGCGTGCCCGACACGTCCGCGTCGTTTTTCTGTTCGTTTCTCATCGAGCACCAACAGTGGGTGCACGTGAGCGGCACGCGCGGCAGCCTCCGGATCGACGACTTCGTCCTGCCGTACTTCGGCAACGAGACGGGATTCACCGTCTCCCACCCGCGGTTCGTCCAGGACGGTTGCGACTTCCGCATGGAGCGGCACGACCGCCACGTCGCCGTCGAGGAGTACGCCAATGGCCACCCGACCGCGCAGGAGACGAACCTCTTCCGCGACTTCTCCGCGCTCGTCCTCTCCGGACGACGCGACGAGCGATGGGCCGAAATGTCGCTTGCCACCCAGCGCGTGATGATGGACTGTGTCGCGGCCGCCCGTGCTCGCTGAGACTCAGCGGCTGCCGACGCGCGTCAGCCGAAACTCGCCCGTGTCCTTCTTCGACCGGTAGTCGGCCGTGAAGCGGCAGCCGTCGGCCGTGGCGTGGTAGGTGAACGTGCCGAAGAGCCGGCCGAGGAACGAACTCCCGGCCAGCACGACGTGGTCGCCATGGTCCTCCACCACGTCGAGCGTGACGGAGTAGCGAAACGGCAGGATCTTGAAGAAGCGTCCCGCGAAATCGACGCGGTACTGCGTGGCACTCGAGCGGGTGAACTCGGCACGCAGCGGACCGGCATGGCCCGTCGAGCAGCTCTCCCACGAGCCCGACCACGAGCCCGAAAGATCGACGGCCGTGGCGCTGCCGGCCGGGAGCAGGGACAGGGCGACGATCAGGGCGGGCGCGAGCAGCGAACGCATGAGGAGACTCCTGTGGGAAGCCGATGGAGCGAACCGGGATAAGGCGAGGGTACCCTCGCGAAAAACCGGCCGCCGGCCGACAACGCGTGAGCCCGACTGCACGAAAAATCCCGGCTTTTCTGGGGTCAGACCCGCATTCGCACGCCTG
>DNLZ01000431.1:6419-8084 GCA_003488325.1 Planctomycetaceae bacterium | reverse complement strand
CACGAGGCGTGGTCGGGAGTCGAAGGGATTCGCCGGGAGTCAGGGCGCCTTGCCGCCGCGATCGGGATCGTCCCACCAGCCTCCAACCGGGACGAAATCGGTCGAGAGGAATCGGGCCTGCTCGGCCTCGCGCTTCGGCATCACGACATCGACGATCTGCCGGAGGCCCGCGGCCGCCTGGTCGGCCGAGTAGGCCGGGTTCGGCACGGGCAGCACCGCACCCACGTCACGAAGCCAGTGATCGAGCGCCGCCCGCATCGTCGCCACGCGTTCTGGCTGCCGTCGCGCGAGGTCGTCCTGCTCGCCGACGTCCCGCCGGATGTCGTAGAGCTCGTCCCGCCCGTCCTCGTAATAGTGGATCAGCTTCCAGTCGCCACGGATCATGATCGCCGACGGCTCGCCCCCCTGGTTGCCGTAGTGCGGGTAGTGCCAGAAGAGCTCGCGGGCGGAGGCCTCGTCGGCGGGCATCGTGCCACGGAGCGCCCGCACGAGGCTCACACCGTCCACATGCTGCTCCGGTCGCGGCGGCAGGCCCGCGATCTCGAGGATCGTGGGGTAGAGGTCCATCCCGATCGCCGGGCAGTCGCTCGTGTGCGGCGCGGCCACTCCCGGCCACGCGATCGTGAAAGGCTGGCGGATGCCCCCTTCCCACTGGCGGCCCTTGCCGCCGCGAAACGGAAGGCAGCAGGTCGCATAGCCGTCACCCGAAGAGACACCGCCGTTGTCCGACGTGAAGATCACGACCGTGTCGCCCTCGACGCCCGCCTCGCGAACCGCATCGAGGACGAGCCCCACGGCATCGTCGAGGGCCGACATCATGCCGGCGTAGACCGGATGGTCCTGCACCTGCCTCACCTCCTGCGTGCGGTCGAGTGTGAACCGCGGCTCGGCCCGCGCCGTGAGTCCGAGACGCTCGGCCTTGTCGCGAAACGTGCGCCAGCGGGCCTCCGCGCACTGGATCGGCGCGTGCACGTCATAGAAGGAGAGCATCGCGAAGAACGGCGCCGAGCGGGCGGCCGAGTCACGGATGAACGTCGCGGTGTCGCGGGCGAGCCGATGCGAAAGCTCCGTGCCGGGCGGATCGTCGTCGAGCCGCGGGTTGCGATAGGGCGCGAAGAATCCGCCGGGCGGTGTGCCGAAGTGCCAGCCCCCCTTGTTGATCTCGTAGCCCTGATCCTCGGGCGCGAAGCCCTCGCCGCCGAGGTGCCACTTCCCCGCGAAGAAGGTCCGATAGCCGTGCGCGCGGAGCGCCTCGGCGATCGTCACTTCCTCGAGCGGCAGCTCCGGCCGGTATGCCGCGGGCAGCAGCTTCGTGTTCCGCTTCCACTGCGGCGGCTGGTTGGCCCCGTTGACGGCGATGTAGTCGGTGATGCCGAGTCGTGCCGGTGCCTTGCCCGTCTGGATCGCCGCCCGTGACGGGCTGCACACCTGGCAGGCCGAGTAGCCCCGCGAAAACCGCACGGACCGGCGCACGAGGGCGTCGATGTGCGGCGTCTCGTGAAACGCGCTCCCCTCGACGCCGAGATCCTGGCGACCGAGGTCATCGACCAGGATGAGCAGGACGTTCGGACGGCGCTCGTCCCCCCATGCCCCGGCCGTCGCACACGCCACCGCGACCGCCGTGGCCGCTCGCATGATCCAGCGCCGCTGCATGACGTCCTCCCG
>DNLZ01000431.1:5636-6071 GCA_003488325.1 Planctomycetaceae bacterium | reverse complement strand
CCCGTCACCGCCACCGGCGCGCCGCCCCGCGTCGCACTCTCGTCGGCCGCGAAGATCACGTCGAACGTGCGCGCGGCCTCGGCGAACCCCGTCAGCGGCATCTCCTCGCCACGGTCGAGCGCGTCGAAGAAGGCCTGGAACTGCGACTGGTAGGGATGGTCGCTGACGTCGCCGGAGTCACAGAGCTTCATCGAGAGACGGCTCCAGTGCGACTTGTCGGCCTCGAGCCTGGCCGAGTGGAAGCGGTCGTCGAGCAGACTGCCCTCGCTGCCCACGAGGTGCGTGTGCAGGTAGTAGGGCTGGAGGCAGTCGACGATCGCCGCCGTCTTGCCCACCGCGCCGTCCGCGAATCGCAGGATCGTGACGCTCGACGTGTCGTACTCGTACGGCGCGAACGTGCCGCTCGAGGACTTCGTCGAGAGGCTCGAGACGCTC
>DNLZ01000431.1:4562-5250 GCA_003488325.1 Planctomycetaceae bacterium | reverse complement strand
AGGGCGCTGCCGCCATCCTTGCGGCCGGTGTTCCAGCGGAATTGTCCGTACCAGGGGCCGATGCCGTGGTAGTAGTCCACCTCGCCGTAGTGCAGCCGGCCAAGGAGTCCCTCGCGCAGGAGGGCCCGCGTGGCATCCATCTGGTTCGAGAACCGGAGCTCGAAGCAGACGCAGCCGCGCACGCCGTGCTCGGCCGCGGCCGCCACGATGTCCCGCACCTCCTGCCGCGAGTTCGCCATCGGCTTCTCGAGGATGATGTGCTTGCCGGCACGGGCGGCCGCCACGGCATGATCGCGGTGCTGGCTCGGGAGGCTCGTCACATCGACGACGTGGAGCCCGGGATCGGCGAGCATCTCCTCGAGCGAGCGGAAGACGCGGATCGGCCCGCCGTGCCGGGCCGAGAGCGCCGCGGCGTCAAGTGGCCGTGACGAGCACACCGCCGCCACGCGTCCCTGCCGCGTGGCGTTGATGGCGTCGATGTGGGCCGTCGCCGCCCATCCGTATCCCACGATGCCGACGTCGTACGTCTTCATGCTCGTCGCTCCGAACGGACCGCGGTCGGGAACCGGGCGGCATGATACCGTCGACGGCGAGCGGCTCGCGCCCCCCGTGAACCGGCGCCGGCAGCCGGGTATGCTCCCGCCATGGAAACGCCTGCCGCCCTCGCCGTCGTCGCACATCCCGACGA
>DNLZ01000431.1:0-4172 GCA_003488325.1 Planctomycetaceae bacterium | reverse complement strand
GTCGCCGACGGCGACTGCGGCAGCCTGACCACCGACCGCGACACGACGCGGGCGATCCGGGCGGCCGAGGCGCGGGCGGCGGCGGCCATTCTCGGGGCCACCCATCACGAGAGCCTGACGTCCGATCTGCTCGTCTTCTACGACGAGCGGCTGCTGCGGAAGCTCGTGGCGGTCGTCCGCCGGGCGCGTCCGCGGATCGTCCTCACCCACGCGCCGGCCGACTACATGGAGGACCACATGAACACGGCGCGGCTGGCCGTGACGGCGACGTTTGCCAAGGGGTTTCCGAACTTCGTCAGCGATCCGCCGGTCGCACCGGTGCCGGGGGATGTCGCCGTCTACCACGCCATGCCGCACGGCCTCCAGGACGGCCTGCGGCGGCCGGTGCAGCCCGACTGCTTCGTCGACGTCACGGCCGTGCGCGAGACCAAGCGGAGGGCCTTGGCCGCACACGCCAGTCAGAAGGCGTGGCTCGACCAGACGCAGGGGATGGACAGCTACCTCGACGCGGCCGACGCGATGTCACGCGAGGTCGGCCGCATGTCGGGCCGCTTCGAGCACGCGGAGGGCTGGCGTCGCCACCTCCACCTCGGCTTCTCCGCCCGCGACGACGATCCGCTCGCCGAGGCGCTCGGCGCCTCGTGCATCCCCGCTCCTGCCTGATACCGTCTCCTCTTTTCGCCCACGTTTTCGCTCACGCACCGATGGCACGACCGCTCAGCCGCATCGCCCCCGACTGGTGGGACTACACGACGCTCGATCCCGCGATCATCCGTGACGCGGCCAGCCTGTCGCCCGAGGACCTCCTCGGCCTCTCCCGCCCCGGCTTCCAGGTGGTGTTTTACGACACGCTCGAGGACTTCTACCTCGCCGAGGCGCTCGAATACATCGCCGCGTGGCGACAGGCGAAGGCCGACGATCCGGTGGGCATCTGCGGGCCGATCGGCCCCACCGAGCAGCTGCCGCTCGTCGCGCGGCTCGTCAACGAGCTGGAACTCGACCTGCGACACGCCCACTTCTGGGGCATGGACGAGTGGTACGAGCACGGCCGCGAGGTGCCCGTCACGCACCCGCTCTCGTTCGAACGGGCCGACCGCGAGCTCTGCTTCGACCGGATCCGGCCCGACCTGCGGATGCCGGAGGCCAACCTCCACTTCCCGAAGGCGGACGTGGCCGCGTATGTGGCCAGCTGGGAGACGGCCCGCTGCGCCGTCATGCAGGGGGGCCAGGGCGACATCAAGCACTGGGCCTTCAACGACCCGCTCCGTCGTGTCGGCCCGTACGCCGAGCGCCCTCCCACAGCTGCGGAATACCGCGCCCTGTCGACCCGCGTGGTCGACCTGCACCCGGTCACGCTCGCGCAGAACGCCCGCACGAGCGGCGGTGGGAACATCACGCTCGTGCCGATGCAGGCGATCACCGTGGGGCCGGTCCAGACGTGGCGGGCCGAGAAGGTGTCGATCTGGCACGCGGGCACGCACGACAACCCGCTCGGGCAACGGCTCACGGCGCTCATGATCTCGACCCGTCTGGTCGATGCCTGCGTGCCGATGTCGCTTTTGGCCGACCACCCGCAGGTTCAGTTCAACTACTATCGTGGCGGCCTGGGCACCTGCGCCGTCGAGATGCACTGACATGCCGCCCGCGGTGGGCCGGCGCCTTCCCAGATCCAAAGAGGACCACGACCGTGAGACGCTTCTTCCCTGCCCTCGCCGCGTGCACCTGCTCCTTCACGTTCGCCCTGCTGGTCCCGAAGGCCGCCCCGGCGGCGGACAACGTGCCCCCCGAGGGGTTCACCGCGCTCTTCAACGGCACCGACCTCGCCGGCTGGTACGGCTGGGGCACGCGGGATCCCGCCGACCTGCGCGCGATGTCGGCCGAGCAGCGGGCCGAGTACAAGCGCACGAGCATCGAGGGAGGGCTCCTCGACGGGAAGGGCGCTGACAAGCGCGAGCACCTGCTCGCCCACTGGCGGGTCGAGAACGGCGAACTCGTCAACGACGGCCAGGGGCTCTACGCCACCACCGACCACGATTACGGCGACTTCGAGTTCCTCGTCGACTGGAAGATGCTCCCGCTCGGCGACAGCGGCGTCTACCTCCGGGGCATCCCGCAGGTGCAGATCTGGGACTACACGGAGGAGAAGAAGTTTCCGCTCGGGGCCGACAAGGGATCGGGCGGGCTCTGGAACAACAAGGGGGAGGAGGGGAAGTTTCCATCGAAGCGGATGGACCGACCCTTCGGCGAGTGGAACACGTTCCACATCCGGATGATCGGCGAACGGGTGACCGTGGTCTTCAACGGCGAGACCGTCGTGGATCATGCGCCGCTCGAGAACTTCTTCGCCAACCGCAAGGCGGGCTACGTCGCCTACGGAAAGCCCGCGAAGGCCGACGACGAGGGGGCGAAGGTGGCCAACGGCTTCTTTCCCGACCCGACGCCCGCACGCGGTCCCATCCAGCTCCAGACGCATGGCAGCGAGATCCGCTGGAAGAACGTGTTCGTCCGGGAGATTCCGGCCGAGGAGGCGAATCGCATCCTCGCGGAACGCGACGCCGACGGCTTCGTCGAGCTCGTCAACGGCACGGACCTCACGGGCTGGCAGGGGGCTGTCGACAGCTACGAGGTGCGCGACGGCTCGATCGTCTGCAAGCCGGGGAAGGGGGGCGACCTGCTCACGAAGGACGAATACGGGGATGTCATCATCCGGACGGAGTTCCGGCTGCCGGTGGCGGGCAACAACGGCATCGCGCTGCGGACGCCGCTCGGCGGTCACTCGGCCGCCGACGGTCTCGAACTGCAGGTGATCGACAGCGACGGCTACAACGCGAAGCAGGCAGCGGCCGGCCAGCAGGGCCTCGCTCCCTATCAGTACCACGGCAGCCTCTACCACTGCGTCGGCGCGAAGCACGGGTTTCTGAGGCCGGCGGGCGAATGGAACTTCCAGGAGATCGCGGTGCGGGGACAGCGGATCACGGTCACGCTCAATGGCACGAAGATCCTCGATGTCGACATCGACGCGCTCGACCGCTCGCAGATCCAGCACCCCCCCAAGGGTCTCGACCGGCGGACGGGCCATGTCGGCTTCGCCGGCCACAGCGACCCGGTCGAGTACCGGAGCTTCAAGGTGAAGCGGCTGTGAGCGGTGCAGGGGAACGGGTGGAGCGGCGGCGAAGAACTGGGCGGCCACGCGGGACGTGGCCGGCGGTCCGGCGGTGACGACGATCCGAAACGCGAGGGACCGACGCGATGAACTGGCTGTTGCTCTCCGTGCCGGCCATCCTCGCGCTGCGGTGGATCGACGGCGATCCTCTGCTCGTCTTCGGGCTCTCGCTCGTGGCCATCGTGCCGCTCGTCGAGACGATGGGGGATGCCACGGAGCGGCTGGCCGTGCGGCTCGGCCCGACGATCGGCGGCCTGCTCAACTCGACACTGTCGAACGCCCCGGAGCTGATCATCGGCGGCGTGGCTCTCGCCAACGGCCTGGCACCGGTGGTCAAGGCGTCGCTCACCGGGTCGATCCTCGTCAACCTCCTCGTCGGGCTCGGCTGCGCGCTGGTCATCGGCGGGGTGAAATTCGGCGTCCGTCGGTTCGACCGGAACCGGCTGCGCTCGAGCGCGGCGATGCTGCTCCTGTGTGCCGCCTGCCTCATCGTGCCCGCCGTGTTCCGCTTCAGTTCGCCCGAGTCCAACCGCGGCCTCTCGACCGAGATCGCGGTCGTGCTCCTCCTCGTCTACGTGATCAACGTGCTGGCGACGCTCTTCGGGCGTGGCCGCGAGGGGATCGGCCCGGACGAGGTGCTGCCCGACGAGTCGCCGCACGAGGGCGGCGTGGGCATCACGCTGGGCCGGCTCGCCCTGTCGGCCGTGGCCCTCGCGTTCGTGAGCGACGCGCTCTCTGAGTCGCTGCAGCCGACGGCCAGGCAGCTGGGACTCTCCGACATCTTCAGCGGCGTCGTCCTGCTGGGCGGCGTGGGCGGGATCGGCGAGGTGCTCGCCGCGGCGCGTTTCGCCCGGTCTGGTCGTCAAGAGCTCGTCCTCGCCGTGACCGTCGGCTCGACGATCCAGCTGGTGCTGCTCGTGGCCCCGCTCCTGGTGCTCACCGGCCGCGTCCTCGGAGAGCCGATGAACCTCGCCTTCTCGGGGTTCGAGGTCGTCGCGATCGTGATCGC
>DNLZ01000310.1 GCA_003488325.1 Planctomycetaceae bacterium | reverse complement strand
CGCTCGTCTGCAAGCCCGGCGCGGCGGGCACGCTCTTCACCGCGAGGGACTACGGCGACTTCGTCGCGCGGCTCGAGTTTCGGCTGCCCCCCGGCGGCAACAACGGCCTCGCGATCCGCTACGACGGCAAGGGGCAGCCACACCTCGACGGGATCGAACTGCAGGTGCTCGACACGGAGCACGAGAAATACACGACGATCGACCCGCGTCAGTCGCACGGCTCCGCGTACGGCCTCGCCCCGGCCGCCCGCGGCTTTCTCCGTCCGACGGGCGAGTGGAACTTCCAGGAGGTGACGGTGCGTGGCAACCGCTACCGCGTCGACCTCAACGGCTTCACGATCCTCGACGTCGACCTCGACACGGTGACCGAGTCGAAGGACGGCGCGCTGCCGGCGGGTGTGAAGCGGCGACGCGGTCACTTCGGCTTCGCCGCTCACAGCGACCCCGTCGCCTTCCGCAACGTCATGATCCGCGAGTTGCCCGGCACGGCCGCGACGCCGCCGGCCCGCGGCCATGCCCGCACGCCGGTCGAGGGTCCGGTGAGGCTCTTCAATGGGCGAAACCTCGAGCACTTCTACGTCTGGCACAAGGAGACGAAGTACGCCGATCCGCAGAAGGTCTTCACCGTGGCGGACGGCGTGCTCAGGGTGTCGGGGGAGGGCTTCGGCGGCCTCATCACGCTCGATGATTGGCGGGACTACCACCTCGTGATCGAGTTCATGTGGGGGGAGAAGACGTGGGGCAACCGCGTCGACCGTGCCCGTGACTCCGGGCTGCTCGTCCACGGCTGGGGACCCGATGGCGGCTTCGGCGACACCTGGCTCGCGTCGATCGAGGCGCAGATCATCGAAGGGGGAGTCGGCGACATCCTCGTGCTCACCGGGGCCGACCCGCTCACCGGCCGTGCCTATCCGGTGGCCCTCTCCGCCGAGACGACGAAGGACCGCGACGGCGAGACCGTCTGGAAACGTGGCTCCGAGCGGCAGGCATTCACGAAGGGTCGCATCAACTGGTTCGGTCGCGATCCCGACTGGAAGGACGCGATCGGCTTCCGTGGCAAGGAGGACGTGGAGAGCCCGTTCGGGGAGTGGACGCGGATGGACGTGATCGCCGACGGCGACACGCTCGTCTACAAGGTCAATGGCGTCGTCGTGAACGAGGCGTTCGACTGCCTGCCGAGCGCGGGAAAGATCCTCCTGCAGACCGAGCAGGCCGAACTGCTCGTGCGCCGCCTCGAGCTCTGGCCGCTGGGCTCGACACCCGACTGACGTGGGGCCGCGATGCTGACGATCGAGCGACTCGAGACACGGACACTTCTCGCAGGTGACGCCCTCGTCACCGCCGCGGCGCCATTGCCCTCGATCGAATACCCGCCGGCGGAGCGGATCGAGCACGTCGACACCTTCTTCGGCACGCCGGTGGCCGACCCGTATCGCTGGCTCGAGGATCCCGCCGATCCGCGCACGGAGGCCTGGATCGAGGCCCAGTCGCACCTCGCGACCGAGACCCTGCAGGCACTGCCGACACGGGCCGACCGGGCCGCCCAGATCGCCGACCTCCTCGCACAACCATCCGTCGATTCCCCCGTCACCGCCGGCCGGTCCCTGTTCTGGACGGCCAGCGACGGCACTCAGGCGCAGGCGGTGCTCTTCGTGTCGCGCGCCGGACGCGACGCCGGACGGATCCTGCTCGATCCCAACACCCTCTCCGCGGACGGCACCGTGTCCCTGGCCGCCTGGTACCCGAGCCCAAGCGGACGCCACGTCGCCTGGGCCGCATCGGACGGCGGGTCGGACTGGCGCACCTGGCGGATCCGCGACGTGCGCTCCGGGCGGGATCTTCCCGAACGGATCGAATGGTCGAAGTTCACTCGCGTCGCCTGGACCGAAGACTCACGGGGCTTCTTCTACTCGCGCTACCCGGAGCCGACGAATCCCCTCGAGTCGTCCAACTCGAACATGGCGGTCTTCCACCACCGCCTCGGGTCTTCACCCGCGAACGACGTGAAGGTGTTCGAGGCGCCCGACCAGCCGTCACTGCTCATGGAACCGGTTTCGGCCCGGGGTCACGGCCGCGTCTGGCTCGACCTCTTCTCGACGGGCATCACGAACACGCTGGCACATGTCACCCGGACCGCCGCAGGCTTTCGCGTAGCGAACCTGCCCACGGTGACGGCCGCCGTCTACCGCGTGATCGCGCAGGACCGACGCCATGTCTGGATCCACACGACCGCCGACGCACCGAACGGCCGCGTGATCCGCGTCGATCTCCGCAATCCGGAACCGGCCGAATGGAGGGAGGTCGTCGCCGAGCGGCCGGAGGACATCGAGAGCGTGACGGCCGTCGGATCCCGCCTCATCATCGAGTACCTCGACGATGCCGTGGCACGCCTCGAGGTGTTCACGCGCGCGGGCCGGCCGATCGGCCCCGTCAGCCTGCCCGACCTCGGGGACGTCACCGCCGTCACGGCCCGCGGCGATTCCCACGATGCCTTCGTGTCGTACACGAACTTCACGCAACCCGACCAGGTGCTGAGCCTCGATGTCGTGTCCCGTCGCGTACGGCCGTGGTACACCCCGACGGTCCCCTTCGATCCAGCCGACTTCGTCACGGAACAGGTCTGGGCCACCAGTCGCGATGGCACGCGCATTCCGGCCTTCGTGTCCCGCCTGCGCAGTGTGACGCCGACAGGTGACAATCCGACGTGGCTCTACGGCTACGGGGGATTCGCCGTCTCCTACACGCCGTCGTACTCGCCCGATGCGATCGCGTGGATGCAGCGGGGCGGCGTGTACGTCGTCGCCACGCTCCGAGGCGGCGGGGAGTATGGTGACGCGTGGCATGAGGCGGGCACCAAACTGCAGAAACAGAATGTCTTCGATGACTTCATCTCGGTCGCCGAGTGGCTCGTCACGAACGGCTGGACAAGCCCGAACCACCTCGCCGCCAACGGCCGCAGCAACGGTGGCCTGCTCGCCGGCGCGATGCTCACGCAGCGGCCCGACCTCTTCGGCGCCGTGGTGCCGGAGGTGGGCGTCCTCGACATGCTGCGGTATCAGGAGTTCACGATCGGGTACGCGTGGGCCGGCGACTACGGCCGGAGCGACGACAGCGAGGAGATGTTCCGCTATCTCCTCGGCTATTCGCCGCTGCACAATGTGCGTGCCGGCATGAACTACCCGGCCACGCTCGTGATGACGGCCGAGCGGGACGACCGGGTCGTGCCCGCCCACAGCTACAAGTTCACCGCCGCCCTGCAGCACGCCCAGCCGCAGGGATCACCACTCCTGATCCGCATCGAGCGCCGCGCGGGCCACGGCAGCGGGGCGTCGCTGCAGCAGCGGGTCGATATGTCCGCCGACCGCCTCGCGTTTCTCGACGAGCACATCGGCAAACAGCGTTCCCCGCCGCCCAGCTGAGAGAGCATCCCAGCGAGGGGCTGCCCGTGCCGTCGAGCC
>DNLZ01000419.1:1223-7143 GCA_003488325.1 Planctomycetaceae bacterium | reverse complement strand
CGCGGAAGGTGGCGTGCCACCGGATTTCCCTTGACGGGCCCGGTCGCGGTCGTGGGCTCGCCCCCCTCACCCCAGCCGCGAGCCGACGTGGAGCGGGCTGCCGCGAAGGAACTCCGCGCTCGACATGCTGCGGCGGCCCTCCGGCACGAGACGCAGGATCTCGAGGGCCGTCGGCTGTCCCGACTCCGCGACGCCGCAGGCGACGACGAGGCGGCCGTCGTCGGTCGCGAGCACCGTCCCCGACGCGACCGCGGGCGACGGCACGGTTGCCGTGACGGCCGAGTCCTCCAGCACGAGCCGCTGCCGCACGCCGTCGGCCCGCTCGAAGAACGTGACCGCACGCGGCCACGGATCGAGGGCTCGCCGCAGTCGATCGATGGCGAGCGCGGACCGTGACCAATCCACGACCCCATCGGCCTTCGTCAGCCGAGGTGCGCGGGTCGCCCGGGTCGCATCCTGCGGCTTCGCGACCGTGTCGAGGCCGCCGGTCGCTGCCGCCGCCCGCAGGAGCCCGATCGCCTCCACCACGGCGGGTGCGCCGAGGTCCGCGAGCCGCGGCTCCAGTTCGGCGGCCGTCTCGCGGGGTCCGAGCGGCGTCGATCGCGTGGCGAGGATCGCTCCGGCATCGAGTGCCGGCGTCATGCGAATCACGCTCACACCCGCGACGTCGTCTCCCGACAGGATCGTCCACTGCACCGGCGAGGCCCCGCGGTGCCGCGGCAGCAGCGAGCCGTGCAGATTGATCCCGCCCAGCGGAGCGGCCGAGAGCACGGCGGGCGAGAGGATCTGCCCGTAGTCGCAGACCACGAGCAGGTCGGGACGGAGCGATGCGATCGCCTCCACGGCGACGGGATCGTTGATGTGCTGCGGGTCGAGCACGGTCAGCCCAGCCTCGGTCGCCGCGGCACGCATCGGATTCGGTGGCGGTCGTCGCCCCTCGGGGGCGCGGTCCGGCCGCGTGACGACGGCCGCGATCGTGTGCTCCGAGGCGCACAGCGCATGCAGCATCGGCACCGCGAACGGGCCGGTGCCCATCACCACGAGGCGGAGCCCGTCGGCGGCGGTCACGCCGTGCACCGTGCCGCCTCGAGCCGGTCGAGCTCGGCGACGAGCACCTCGGTGGAAGGGAGCTCGCCGCGGGCCTGTTTGCCGGCGAACACCTCCCGGAAGGTCTCGAGCGATCGACGCACCTCGAGCGTCGCCGCCTCCGGCAGCCGGTCGGTGAACAACCGGCCGTCGAGGTGGTCGTATTCGTGCTGGACCACCCGCGCGAGCAGGCCGTCGAGATCGAGGTGGAGGGGTTCTCCGTCGAGCGACCATGCATCGACGACCACCCGCGCCGGTCGTCGCACGTCCATGCGCACGCCCGGCAGGCTCAGGCATCCCTCCTCCTGCACGGCCGTCCCGCGCGGCTTGCTGAGCACCGGATTCACGAACACGAGCTCCTCGCCTTCGTCCGGATGCCCCGAGCAGTTGACGACGAACAGCCGATACGGGAGCGCCACCTGGTTGGCCGCAAGACCGATGCCGCCCGCCTCGTACATGATCTCGAACATCCGATCGACCGCGGCGGCGAGGGGATCGTCGAGCCGCACCACCGGCTTCGCGCGGCGCGCGAGCGCCGGATGCGGGTATTCCACGAGCGCGAGCGGCCCGATCTCGGCGGCCGGCGACGTCGTCTCCATGTTCGCGTTCCGTGGGGGCGGTGATGGCGAGCCGGCGGCAACGACCGGGACGACCGGGACGCAGCATCGCGTCCCCATCGCACGACTCGACCTGCATGATAGTCGTATCGGCGACGGCCCCTCCACGGCGGCCGCTGATCGGTGCGGGACGCGCTCGGAACGCCGGGCCGATCCGCGGCCCGGGGCCGCTACACTGGGCTCCATGGAGCCTGGACATGCCTCCGTCCGCCGCGGCTTCGACCCCTGGCTGCTCGCGGGCACCTGTGGCGGCATCGGATACGCGCCACGGGCCCCCGGCACGTTCGGCGCGATCGTGGGAATCCCGCTGTCGCTCGCCACGGGCGCTGCGGCGACGTGGCTGGCGACACGCGTTCCGGACACGGCTGGAGCGGGTCGCACGACGCTCCTCTTCGAGGCGGCTCTCGTCGCGGTCATCTGCGCAGTCGGGATCCCGATCTGCACGCGGGCGGCCGCGCGGCTCGGGCGGGGGAAGGACCCGGGTGCGGTCGTGTTCGACGAAGCAGCGGCCCTGCCGCTGACACTCCTCGTCGTGCCTCCCTCCGATCGTTCACTGCTCGTGCTCGCCACGGCCTTCGTGCTCTTCCGGGTGTTCGACATCTGGAAGCCCGCTCCGTGCCGACAGCTCGAGTCACTGCCCGCCGGCCTCGGCATCATGGCCGATGACTGGGGCGCCGCGGCATGGGCGGCCGTCGGTCTCGCGCTGGCCCGCCTCGCGTTTGCCGGCAGCGGGGCCACGGGGTAGACCATGACCCGGCGACGCCGTGGCGCCACATGGCCCGTCGCGCCGGGGTTCGATGGGGCGGGTCCGACCGGAACGCGACGACCATGCGCATCCTGCTCGTGGATCACGCCTGCTGCGATCCTCCTCACTCCCGGGCGCACCAACTGCGGACGGCCCTGGCCGGGCTCGACGTGATCGCCTCGGTCTGCGGCCCCGCGAGCGTCTCGACGCTCGAGTCACCCAGCCCCGGCCTCCACGGCATCCATCTGCACGACGTCGCCGCGGCATCCCGGATCCTCCTCGCCGCCGTCCGCGACGGCGCGGCCGAGGCGTTTCTCTCCGCCACCGCGACGGTGCCGTCGCGACTGCTCGGGCTCGTTCGCGAGACCGCCCGGCAGATGATCGCCGAGGCGGTGGACATGCTCGATCCGGACGCCATCTTCGTCGTGCACGCGGGCATCCTCGCCGACCTCGCCATCGAGACCGGCGCGCCGGTCGTCGTGCACGTCTCGGCCGGTGATCTCGCCGCGGCCGCGTCCCGCCCTTCCCTGCGGCGGCTCGTCCGCGCGGCCGTCGGCTCGAGCGGCACGGTGGTGGCCGCCGACGAACCGACCGCGACGGAACTCTCGCGGCACTGGCTGGCTGCCGACGCCATCGCCGAAGGCCGCTGCGAAACCTGGCCCCTCGCGCCCGACGAGGCGACCTCGGTGCTCACCGCCTGCCGTCGCGCCGTGGGGCGCCGTCAGGCGGCCACGGGATGAGACGACGCGCGAGCGGGTAGACTGCCGCCGCGGTGCATCGAGCCCGCGTCCGCGTGGCGCGCGATCGATTCACGACGACGGCACGGCGACGGGGATGCCCGCGTTGCCCGAGCACGACCCCACACGACCCGGTACGAAAGGCCTGCATGGCACGTCAGCCAGAGCGACGTTCGCGCGGTTCGAAACGCACCCGGAGCACGCCGCCCCGCACGGCCCGGCCCGCGCGAGATCGGGTCGCGAGCGGCGCCGCGCCGACGGCCGGTGCCGTCACGCCCGACCTCGCCCGTGCCCGGCGGGTCGTGCTCGATCTGCTCGCCATTCCCGGGGTGTCGGGGCGCGAGAAGGACGTCGCGAATCACATCGCCGACAGGCTCCGCAAGGCGGGCTGCCCCGCCGACGCGATCGCGTTCGACGACGCGCACACCCGGACGCCGATCGCCGGCGAGGTCGGCAACCTCATCGTCAGGCTTCCCGGCACGCGCCCCGGGCCGCGACGACTGCTCATGGCCCACATGGACACCGTGCCGGTGTGCCTCGGGGCGAAGCCGGCGGTCAAGGGAAACTTCATCGTGAGCACCGACGCGAGCACCGGGCTCGGGGGCGATGACCGCGCGGGCGTGGCGGTGGTGCTCTCCACCGCGCTCGACATCCTCGAACGCGGCCTCGACCATCCACCGCTGACGCTCCTCTTCGCGATCCAGGAGGAGGTCGGGCTCTACGGAGCCAGATACGTGAAGGGTGCGGACCTCGGCCGCCCGAAGCTCGCCTTCAACTTCGACGGTGGGGCGGCCGAGAAGATCACGGTCGGCGCGACCGGCGGCTACCGCATGGACATCACCATCGAGGGTATTCCCTCCCATGCCGGCGTCGCGCCGGAGCAGGGCGTCTCGGCGATCGCGATCGCATCGCTGGCGATCGCCTCGCTCGTCGAGGATGGCTGGCACGGCCTCGTCGAAAAGCAGGGCAAACGCGGCACGAGCAACGTGGGCGTCATCAACGCCGGTGCTGCCACCAACGTCGTCGCCGAGTCGGCCCACCTGCGGGCGGAGGCGCGTGGCCACGACCCGGCCTTTCGCTCCCGCATCGTCAAGGCGATCGAGAAGGCGTTCACCGACGCCGCGAAGCGGGTGCAGAGCGCTTCGGGGCGCAGGGGCAGGGTGACGTGCGAGGGCCGTCTCGACTACGAGGCGTTCCGCCTCGACGACGACGAGCCGTGCGTCGTGGCCGCCACGGAGGCGGTCCGGGCCGTCGGCCTCGAGCCCAGGCTCGACGTCAGCAACGGCGGCCTCGACGCCAACTGGATGGCCGCCAACGGGATCCCGACGGTCACGCTCGGCTGCGGCCAGGCCGACATCCACACCACGAACGAGCGGCTCGACCTCGCGGTCTTCGAGAACGCCTGTCGAATCGCCCTCCGCCTCGCGACGGGCACGTGAGGCCGGCCGATTCGCGCCGTGCGTCCCCTCCCCTACATTCAGCATCCATGGCAGCCGACCGCGCCTCGCCCGAGCCGTTCCCGCTCGACGCCATCCACCAGGGTGACTGCCTCGACATGCTCGCGCGCCTGCCGGATGCGAGCGTCCACCTCGCGTTCGCCGACCCTCCGTTCAACATCGGCTACGACTACGACACCTACGACGACCGCCGCACGGCCGACGACTACCTCGCGTGGTCACGCCGGTGGATCGGGGGCGTGCAGCGGGTGCTCCGCCCGGACGGCACGCTCTGGCTGGCGATCGGCGACGAGTACGCGGCCGAACTCAAGGTGCTCGCGACCCGCGAACTCGGCTTCACCTGTCGGAGTTGGGTCGTCTGGTACTACACGTTCGGCGTGAACTGCCGCTCCAAGTTCAGCCGCTCCCACGCCCACCTCTTCCATCTGGTGAAGGATCCGGCCGCCTTCACGTTCAACAGCGATGCGATCCGCGTGCCCAGCGCCCGCGAGCTGGTCTACGGCGACAAGCGGGCGAATCCGCGGGGACGCCTGCCTGACGACACGTGGGTGCTGCGGCCGCAGGACCTGCCTTCCGGGTTCGGCTCGGACGAGGACACGTGGTACTTCCCCCGGGTATGCGGCACGTTCAAGGAACGCTCGGGCTGGCACGGCTGCCAGATGCCGGAGCAGCTGCTCGGGCGGATCATTCGCGCCTCGAGCCACCCGGACGACGTCGTCCTCGACCCCTTCGCCGGCAGCGGCACCACGCTCGCGGTCGCCAAGAAGCTCGGCCGCCGGTTCATCGGCTGCGAGCTCTCCGAGGCCTACGCCGAACGGATCCGGGCACGGCTCGAGACGATCGCGGTCGACGATCCTCTCGACGGCGCCGCCGAGCCGCTCAAGAGCGCTCCATCCACGGCCAGGGGTCGGCGGCTCAAGAGGGGCGGTGCGGGCCGCAGACGCGTGGCACCGGAGCGGCGCGACCGGAAACTCTTCTGATCGCGCGCCGTGGCGGGAAGGGGCATCGCCCCCGGGCCGAGCCGCCGCCGTCGGGGCCCGCGCCCATCCGGGCGGGTGGTCGTTCGTACGAGCGGGCCCGGCCCGTCTTGCCCGACGGCGGCCGTTCGGCTTGAATCCGGCTTCGTGATCGTCGATCCCGGGGAGCCCTCGCGATGCACTACGGACTCAATCTCCTGCTCTGGACCGACCGCCTCCATGACGGCCTCGTGCCCGTCGTCGAGCGCATCAAGGCCCTCGGCTACGACGGGGTGGAGATCCCCATCTTCGAGCTCGACGA
>DNLZ01000419.1:0-913 GCA_003488325.1 Planctomycetaceae bacterium | reverse complement strand
TCGAGCTCGACGAGCCGCTCCATCGCCGCTGGGGCGCGCGCTTCGACGGACTCGGCCTCGCACGCACGGCCGTGACGGTGCGCAACGCCGGCGACAACCCGATCAGTCCCTCCGCCAGCGTGCGTGCGGCCGCAGTCGATGCGATGCGGCGCACGCTCGACTGCTGCCATGCCGCGGGCGCCACGATCCTCTGCGGCCCGACGCACTCGGCGATCGGCGAGTTCACGGGGACCGGCCCGACCGAGGACGAATTCAAGTGGGGCGTCGACACGATGCGGCAGGTGGCCGAGCATGCCGCGCAGGCGGGCGTGACGATCGCGGTCGAATACCTCAACCGCTTCGAGAACTACTTCCTCACGAGCGTCGCCCAGACCGTGCGCTTCATCCAGACCGTGGCGCACCCACGGGTGCGGATGATGTACGACACGTTCCACGCGAACATCGAGGAGAAGGACGTCACGGCCGCGATCCGCGAGGCCGCGCCGCACACCGTGCTCGTGCACATCTCCGAGAACGATCGCAGCATTCCCGGCACGGGGCACGTGCAGTGGGATGCGACCTTCGACGCCCTCCACGCCGTCGGCTACGACGGCTGGATGGTGGTCGAGGCATTCGGACTCGCCCTGCCGAACATCGCGGCCGCGACGAAGATCTGGCGGAAGATGTTCCCGTCGGAGGATCAGCTCGCCGCCGATTCGCTGGCCTTCATGCGGGCCCATGTCGCCCGCCGTCACGCGTCGTAACGCCACCACGGAGCGGCAGCATGGCCGGGAAGGACCCTGGCGACCGACCCGCCGCGGACGGGTTCGCGGATGCGCCGCGTCCGGGCGCGGGCTTCAGCGGCCCACCGGCGGACGGCGGCCTGTCGATCGACCGGCTCCCGGCCGCCCTTCCGGCCATCATTGGGACCGCG
>DNLZ01000260.1:10244-15925 GCA_003488325.1 Planctomycetaceae bacterium | reverse complement strand
GATGGCGTCGAACTTGTGGTCGTGACAGCGGGCGCACGAGATCGTCAGCCCCTGGAACGCCTTGCCGAGCGTGTCGATCTGGCTCTCGAGCATCTGCGCCTCCTCGAGCGCCACGTCCGTGGCGGTTGAGGAGATCTCCATCAGACGCAGATGGCCCGTGCCGAGGACGGCCTCGTTGATCCGGAGCACCGGGTTGTGACGCGGCGGGAGGAGATCGCCGGCGATGTGCTCGGCGACGAGCCGGTCGTAGGGGACGTCGGTCTGGAGTGCGCGGATCACGTAGTCGCGATACCGCCAGGCCTCCGGAATCGGGTAGTCCCGCACGTAGCCGCCGGTCTCGCCGAACCTGACGAGGTCGAGCCAGTAGCCGGCCCAGTGCTCACCGAAGGCGGGACTCGCCAGGAGCCGATCGACGAGTCGTTCGACTGCGTCGGCCGACGTGTCGGCCAGAAACTCATCCGCGTCGGCCACCGTGGGCGGCAGGCCGGTGAGGGCGAGCGTGAGACGACGGACGAGCGTGACCGGCTCGGCCGGAGGAGCCGGCTCGAGCCCGGACTCGCGCAGGGCCGAGAGCAGGAAGCGGTCGATCGCGGTCCTCGACCAGCGCGCATGATCGACGTCCGGTGGCCGCACCGGCCGTACCGGCTGCCAGGCCCAGTGGTCGCGTCGCGCCGCGAGCTTCGCGGACCATGACGCTTCCTGCGCGACCGCAGGAGACGGTGGCTCGTCGGGCAGGCCCGGCAGTCCGAGCGCGATCCAGCGCGAGAGGTCGGCGACCGCGCCCGCGGAGAGCCGCTCGCCGCCCTGCGGCATCTCGCGACCGGGCACCGCGTGCCGCACGAGTTGCAGCAGCAGGCTGCGATCCGGTGCCGAACGGTCCACGACCGGCCCGTTCTCGCCCCCCGCGTCGAAGCCCCGCCGAGAGTCGAGTCGCAGCCCCCCCTCGGCCACCTCGCCCGCGTGGCACTCGAAGCACCGCTCCACGAGGAGCGGCCGGATGCGGGCCTCGAAGAAATCGTCCGCCCGGCAGGGAATGACGACGGTCGCCACGAGCAGGCAGAAGCCGCGAGCCGTCAGGCGGAGCGTGCCCATGTCCAGCGTGCGTCGCATCGGCATGGCCTCGCGGGCGTGACCTTGACGGTCGTTCTATATAGTTACCACGCTGTCTACAGATACGCAATTCCTGAGTCGCCGTTCCCCGAGCCTCGCGGGGCCTGTCGCCCCCAACGACAACGCCACCGAGCGCAGCCGATGCCCGCGCTCCGCGGTAGTCTGATTCGCCCCACACCCCAGATTCGTCACCCCCGACACCGCCTGCCAATCGGTGCGCAGCCCTGCCGGTCCCCATGAAAATCATCCGCTTCCTCTCCGCCGGCCGCGAACACCTCGGCCGCCTCCACGACGACGGCCACGCGACGCTGCTCGAGGGGGACCTGTTCGGGACGCTCCGCGACACCGGCACCCGCGCCGCCGTCGACAAGCTCCTCGCGCCGCTCGAACCGCGGGACATCCTCTGCATCGGACTCAACTACAAGCAGCACGCCGCCGAGAGCGGGTCGGCGCCCCCGGCTCACCCGGTGCTCTTCCTCAAGAACTCCGGCGCGCTCCAGCACCCCGGCGACCCGATCGTGCTGCCGCGCAAACTCCGCAGTGATCGCGTCGATTACGAGTGTGAACTGGCGGTCGTGATCGGCCGGCGGTGCCACAACGTCGGTCGCCACGAGGCACTGGCCCACGTGCTCGGCTACACCTGCGCCAACGACGTGTCGGCCCGCGACTGGCAGCGCGATGGCGGAGGGGGGCAGTGGTGCCGCGGCAAGACCTTCGCGACATTCTGCCCCCTCGGTCCCGCCATCGTGACGACCGACGAGATCACGAACCCGAACCGGCTCGCGATCCGCACGGTGCTCAACGGTGAAACCATGCAGGACTGGAACACCGAGGACATGATCTTCGACGTGCCGGCACTCATCGAGTTCCTGTCGGCGAGCATGATCCTCAACCCGGGGACGGTGATCCTCACCGGAACCCCGCACGGTGTCGGCTTCGCCCGCACGCCGCCGGTATTTCTCCAGCCCGGCGACAGCGTGACGGTGGAGATCGAGGGGATCGGAAAGCTCACCAATCCCGTGGTGGAGGAGCGCTAGGACCGACGCGGGGGCGACGCCGGGATCGGCGTCGGCGGTTCCCGCACGCTCGGCAGGCGTCCGCCCAGCGATGACGACCGCATCGTCAGCCGTCCGATCGAGCGACCCCGCGCAGCCGCGGTCCGTTCGCACCGTCGCCGGCGCGACCGAGGCGGTGTTCGAGTGGAGGGAGGACCGCTTTCGCCACCGCGTACGGACGATGTCGCCGGAGGGAATCCCGCTGGTGTTCGAGTCGATCGAAGGCGTGGAGGACGCCGGCGGAGAATTCGACCCGCGGTGGCCCGCGTCGCCGGTCATCGCAGCCCTCGCGGAAGGCGACCCGGGCGGCGGCGCTCTCGTGGGGATCGGTTCGGCCGGACGCAGCCACTTCTCACTCGCGGTGACGCCACACGGCACCCTGCGTGACACGCTGGTCTTCGAGGTTGCATGCCGCGTGCGCGACGCCCCCGGACGGCTCGGCTCGGCCTACCGCCGGACCGCACCCGAGGGCGCCGTCGTCATGCTCGGACCGGAGCGCGAGCCGGGGGATTCCGGCCTCCCGCGGACGATCCGCTGGACGTACTCGATCGGTCCGGCCGGCATCGCGCCTGCGTAAGCCCCGACGACGCGGACGGCGGCTCCTTGCGATGTGCCTGCCGATCGATCACATTCTGGGGGCTTCGTCGCCGATCCATCGGCCTCCGCTCCGCATGGCCGGCAGGCCGAGCCCGTCTCCAGACCAGGTCGAACCGATGCCGACCATCTTCGACACGATCGATCGCCTGAAGGCCGAGTGGACCGACAAGTATGTCGTCGTCGACTCGGCCGTCCCGGAACTGGCCCGCTTCGCCGCCACCACAGGGGTCGTGAAGACGGTGAACATGAACGGCCGCTGTCTGGTCGAGTTCGACCAGTTCAACAACATCGGCTGGTACGACATCGATCCGTCGGCGCTGCGAATCGTGACGGAACCGCTCCCGAAGCCGGCTCCGAAGCCGGCCGCCAAGCCCGCCGCGAAGGATGCGTCGGCGACATCCACAGCGAAGCCCGTGGCCAAGCCAGCGGCGAAACAGGCGGCAGCCAAGCCGGCCGCCACACCGGCGGCGAAGCCGGCCGGTGGTGCGGCACGCCCCTCCACGGCCGACATCCTCGCCATGGCGCGGGGCGCGAAGGCCGCCGCAGCGAAGCCCGCGGCACCGCCGGTTGTCGAGACGGAAGCCCCTGTCGAGACCGCGGCCGAAACCGTGGCCGAACCACCGGCCGCTCCCGCGCCCGAGGCCAAAGTGCCTCCGGCAAGCCCGAAGGCTTCCGGCCCCCTGCCCACGACGACCGCCGAAAAGATCGCGTGGTGTCGTACGCACGACGCGAAGGGCTGACGCGGCGGCTCCGTCCGCAGGGGACTGCCGCCGCGGGCTCGTGACGACCCGGACCGCAACGACTGGCGCGATCGCGCAAGGAGGCGAGCGATGGAGTGCGTGAAGAACCGGACCCGGCAGGCGGCCGGTACGGGCGTGGTCGGCGTCTCCTGTCTGGTGCTCCTGGCCGCCATGCCGCTTGCGGGCTGCAGCCGGCTCTCCCAGCATCCGCTCGTCGTCGCGGCGGTCGAGGAGGTGAGCGGGAATGCGCGCGTCGCGGAGATGCTCGGCAAGCCCGTGACCTGTGGCACGGCCGTGCGCGGCACCGCCAACGAAACCGACGGCATCGCCTCGCTGCAGTTCGACGCCCGCGGTCCGCAGGGGTCGGGAATCGTCGTGGTCGAGGGGAAAAAAACCCAGGGCGCCTGGGGCGTCACGCACCTCGAGCTTCGCCCCCCCAACGGGGCCGCGCTGCAGCTCACCGCCGACCTCGAAGCCCGTGTCGGTGTGGACACCCCGGCATTCGACCCACACGCCGCACCGGTCGCACCATCCGGAGCGAAGCCTCCGCCCGGCGAAATCGAGATCACACTGCCGCCCGGTCCGCCCGGCCAGTGAGCCTCGCGGCGAGGTCGATCGACCCTGCGGTGCTCGTGCTCACCGGCTGCGCGCGGCGCCGCGATTTTGCGGCGACGATTTGTTTGACTCGCGTGAAGTGCGTTCCATAATGAGGCTGTTCCAGTCGAACGTCCTCCGACCCGTCGCGGCCAGTCCCGCTCCTTGAACGGGTCGCATGTCGGTCTCCGAGCGCCCGGTTCATCGCCCGGCGGCCGGTTCGTGATCGACATGCTCGCGAGGACCGAACGGGACGCGCGCACCCGGGGTCAGCGGGATGGTCCTGCCGACCGACCGGGACACGATCAACGTGGTTTCCTGGAGTCCTTTCGTTCCCATGGCACGGATTCGCAACGTCTTCGAAATCATCGAACTGTACGGCCACGACGAGAACTTCGAGCCCCAGTGCACCGACGACTTCGCGCCGACCCACGCGCCCGCCGGGTCGAAGCAGAAGATCGACGTCCTGGCGGAGCGGATCCAGCGCGGCATGCCGCTGTGGCACCCGGAGGACTCCACCGAATCCTCCGCCGACATGCTCGTGGGCGCCGAAGGCTGACCGTCCACGTCGCCCCTGAAGCGCGCCGCGGCGACGACGTCGCCCGACGCGCGGCGGACGAGGCCCGCATCATCCCCCTCCGCGGGTCCTCGCGCGGAGGGCGATCTCGATGTCGCGCCTCGCCGAGGCGGCCTTCAGTTTCTCGCGCTTGTCGTGCGCCTTCCGTCCGCGGCCCACGCCGACGAGGACCTTCACGCGGCCGTTTTTGAAGTACATCTTCAGCGGCACGAGCGTCAGGGTCTTCTCGAACGCCTGTGCGGCGAACTTCCGGATCTCGCGGCGGTGGAGCAGAAGCTTCCGGGGCCGCTTCGGTCGGTGATTGAGCTGGTTGGCCTTCTCGTACTCGGGAATGTCGCAGCCGATCAGCCAGACCTCTTCACCATCCACCCGACCGTAGGCCTCCTCGAGCGACGTGCGGCCGGATCGCAGGCTCTTCACCTCGCTGCCGACGAGCACGATCCCGCACTCGAGCGTGTCGAGAATCTCGTACTCGTGCCGTGCGCGCCGGTTTTCCGCGACGACCCGCTCGGCAGGCTTCTCTCCCGCCTTCTTGGCGGACGGTTTCGGGGTCGCTCGGGTCGGTTTCGGGGCGGTCACGACGGCGGTCGGGTCCGTGGCGGGGGTCGATCCGGACATTACACTGTACGCGGCCGCGTCGCTCCCGATCGACCCGGGCCTCTCGTCGGCCGGACCCGCGACGATTCGATCTCCCACCTCATACCGCACCGTCCGGCCGAGATCACGGCCGACTCGCCATGCCCCACCGGTCCTCTCAGACGGCCGTCTCCCTCGTCGCGGCCGCGCTCGCCGCCGTCCCGTCATGGGGCGCCGCGGCACGCGGTCAGGCCGTCGCCGTGGAGGCCGATCGGCCGGGCGTGGTCGCCGGTGACGCGCGGCCCGATGGAGACCACGCCGTGCGCGTGGATGGCGGCTGGATGGTGGCGTATGACGAGACCATCCCGGGCACGGACGTCACCTTCCGGATGATCCCCGTTCCCGGCGGAACGTTCCGAATGGGATCGCCGT
>DNLZ01000260.1:5517-9936 GCA_003488325.1 Planctomycetaceae bacterium | reverse complement strand
ATGGGATCGCCGTCCGACGAGGCCGGCCGGTCGGCCGACGAGGGTCCCGTCTTCGAGGTCACCGTCGAGCCGCGATGGATGGGCCGCTGCGAGGTGAGCTGGGCCGAGTACCGCCGGTACATGGACGCCTGCGACCTCTTCAAGGCGCTCGAGTCGTCCGGCCTCAGGCTCGTGACGACCGAGAATGAGGCGGACGCCGTCACGGCGCCCTCCAATCTCTACGACCCGACCACGACGTTCACGAACGGCGAAGACCCCGAACTCCCCGCCGTCACCATGACCCAGTTCGCCGCCAGGCAGTACACGAAGTGGCTCAGCGGCCTGACGGGCCGGTTCCATCGCATCCCCTCCGAGTCGGAGTGGGAGCATGCCTGCCGCGCGGGAACGACGACGCCGTGGTCCAGCGGCGCGGACCCGGCCGCGCTCGACGAGGTCGCGTGGCTCTCCGCCAACTCGGACGACACCACGCACGCCGTCGGCACGAAGGGCGCCAATGCATTCGGCCTCCACGACATGCACGGCAACGTGGCCGAATGGGTGGTCGACGAGCTGCTCGCCGACGGCTACGCGAGACAGGCAGCGGCCCCCCAGCCGCTGGCCGCCGCCGCCGCCATCGCCTGGCCGCAGCGACTCTATCCGCGCGTGGTCCGCGGCGGGGCGTATTACGACGACGCCGCGGCGTGCCGCAGCGCCTCCCGTCGCGGGTCGCGTGACGCGGGGGGCAATGCGGCCGATCCGGACTGGAAGGACGTCGACCCGAACCTGCCCAAGAGTCCGTGGTGGTACACGGAGGCCCCGGCCCTCGGCGTGGGGATGCGGCTCGTGCGGCCCCTGCGCGAGCCGGACGCCGCGACGCGTGCCCGCTGGTGGGACGCGGACGTCGAGAGCATCCGTGCCGATGCCGCCGATCGGCTCGCCCAGGGGCGCGGAGCGCGGGGCCTGGTCGACCCGAAGCTGCCGGAGGCGGCCCGGGCGGCGGGGCTCGCTGATTGACGCTGGGGCGCACAGGGCAGCACACGATCACGACCGACCACCCACGACCGACCTGACGGAATCGTGCGAACGCGGGAGCGAACGACCTCATGAAGACGCGCAAGACGAACGCCGGAAATCGGGGGCCGGCGCGAGGGTGGATCGCCCCGCACATCCTCCCCGCGCTCGCGCGGATCATGCTCCTCGCGCTCGCGCTCGTCGCGGGACCATCGGGCGCGGCGAGGGCCGCCGACTGGCCGGACTGGCGCGGACCGATGCAGGACCGCCACGTGCCCGCCGGGCCGCCGCTCGTGACCACGTTCGACGCGACGTCGGGGAAGAACGTGCTCTGGACGAACGAGCACGCCGGCGGCATCTCCACGCCGGTCGTGATGGACGGCCGGCTCTTCACGCTCGCGCGCTCCCAGCCCGACACGGTGGACGAGGGGGAGATGGTCATCTGCCTCGACGCGGTCACGGGGAAGGAACTCTGGCGCAACGTCTTCAACGTGTACCTGTCGGACGTGCCCGCCGAGCGCGTCGGGTGGTCGGCGATCGTCGCGGATCCGGAGTCGGACACGGTGTTCGCCCACGGCGTCTGCGGCGTCTTCACCGCGATCGACGCGGCCACCGGCAGCACGAAGTGGCAGCGGTCGCTGCACGAGGAGTTCGGCTTCCTCTCGACGTACGGCGGCCGCACGAACGTGCCGATCGTGTTCGAGGACCTCGTCATCGCCAGCGCCGTCGTCACCGGCTGGGGTGACACCGCCCGCCCGGCACACCGCTTTCTCGGACTCGACAAGGCGACCGGCGAGGTCCGCTGGATGAACGGCACGAAGGAACTGCCCGAGGATACGACCTACAGCACTCCGGCGCTCGCCGTGCTCGATGGCCAGGCGGCGCTCGTGTTCGGATCGAGCGACGGCAGCACCTGGAACTTCCAGCCGCGGACGGGAAGGGCCCTGTGGAACGTGAGGCTCTCGCGCCGGGGAGTGAACTCGTCGCCGCTCGTCATCGGCGACGAGGTCTGGATCACGCAGGCGGAGGAGAACCTCGACAACACCTCGATGGGATCCCTCACGGCCTTCCGCGGTGCGGGCTCCGGTGACATCACCGACACGGCGGTCGCCTGGCAGGCCAAGGGCGTCACGGCCGGCAAATCGATGCCGGTGGTGCTCGGAGACCGCATCTACGTCGTGGACGACGGTGCGAAGGTGCACATCTTCGACAAGGCGACCGGCGCCCGGGTCGGGCGCCCGCTCAAGCTGCTCGGCACGATCGCCCGCGGCAGTCCGCTCGTCTCCGACGGCAGGCTCTGGATCTGCTCGACGAGCGGCTGGCACGTGCTCGAGCCGAAGGGGGACGGCCTCACGTTCGTCGATCGGCGCCGGCTCGAGGCGGACGACGAGGTGACCGCCTCGCCGATCGCCTGGAACGGCCGGATCTATCTGGCGACCGTCTCCCGCCTGTACTGCCTCGGTGACGGCACGCCACCCGAGGTGTCCGGCCCGACCGAGACGCGGGCCGAGCTCGTGTCGCGGGCGACATCCGGGCCGCCGGGAGAACCGGCGTGGCTGCAGGTGGTGCCGGCCGAGGCACAGATCGCGGCGGGCGCGGCGCTCCCGCTGCGGACGCGGCTCTTCGATGCCGCCGGGCGCTTCGTGAAGGAAGCACCCGCCGCGTTCACCGCCACCGCCGGCACGGTCACCGACGCCGGGGCGTACACGGCGCCGGCCGGCACCCACGCGGGTGCGATCGTGACCGCCAAGGTGGGCGGCCTCGAGGGCCGGTCCCGCATTCGCTCGATGCCGCCGCTCCCGTGGCGGTTCGACTTCGAGGAGATCGCCCTCGCGCCCGATCCCCGCACCGGCGCGATCCGCGGCGAGCCACCGCTCCCGTGGATCGGCATGCGCTACCGGCACGTGGTGCGGGAGGTCGACGGTTCGAAGTGCCTCGTGAAGGTGACGACGATCCCGAAGGGTACGCGGAGCCAGGGATGGATCGGTCCCATCGACCTCCACGACTACGTCATCCGTGCCGACGTGAAGGCCCAGGAGCAGGGCACGCTCGGCGAGCGGCAGACGAAGGGTGGCGACAGCGACGCCGACGCGTTCGCGAAGACGTTCGGCAGCGCCGCAGCCCTCGAGAAGGCCCGCATGCCCGACATCGGACTCGTGGCGCAGCGCTACACCCTCGACCTGATGGGCGCGAGTCAGCAGCTGCAGCTGCGGTCGTGGCCGCCGCAGGTCGCCACGCACTTCTCGAAGACCATCCCGTTCCCCTGGGAGGCGGGCCGCTGGTACACGATGGTCTTCGAGGCCCGACGCGACGGCGCGTCGGCCGTGCTCCGCGGGAAGGTGTGGCCGAAGGGCGAGACGGAGCCGCGGGAGTGGACGATCGAAGCGGTGCATGCGGCGGGCAACCTGCAGGGCAGCCCAGGCTTCTTCGGCAACTCGAAGGATTCCGAGATCTACATCGACAACGTCTCCGTGGAGGCACTGCCATGACTCTGACCGTCCGTCCCCTCGGCTCCCGCCTCGCGGGACTCCTCGTGCTCGCCCCGTTCATCGCGGCGATCGCCTCCGCCGCGGACTGGAACCAGTGGGGCGGATCGCCGCTGCGCAACAACACACCCGACGCGCACGATCTGCCCACCGAGTGGGAGACCGGCGAGTTCGACCCCGACACCGGCGCCTGGAAGCCGGAGACGAGCCGGAACATCGCGTGGGCGGCGGCCCTCGGCAGCCAGTCCTACGGCAACCCGGTGGTCGCCGGCGGCAAGGCCTACGTGGGCACGAACAACGGCGGCGGCTGGCTCAAGCGTTATCCGGCCGAGGTCGACCTCGGCTGCCTGCTCGCGTTCGACACGAAGGACGGTGGGTTCCGCTGGCAGGACTCGAGCGAGAAGCTGCCGACGGGCCGTGTGCACGATTGGCCGCTCCAGGGCATCTGCTGCGCCCCGCTCATCGAGGGAGACCGCCTCTGGTACGTGACGAGCCGGGGCGAGGTGAAGTGCCTCGACACCGAGGGCTTCCGGGACAGCGAGAACGACGGACCCTTCACGGGCGAGGCGGTGCAGGCCGAGGACGAGGCGGACGTCGTCTGGGTGCTCAACATGATGAAGGATCTCGGCGTCTCGCAGCACAACATGTGCTCCTGCAGCGTGACGAGCGCCGGCGACTTCCTCTTCGTCGTGACCGGCAACGGCGTCGACGAGGGGCACATCAATCTTCCGGTCGCCGACGCGCCGAGCTTCCTCTGCGTGGACAAGCGCGACGGGAAGGTGCTCTGGGCCGACAACACACCCGGTGCCAACGTGCTCCACGGCCAGTGGTCGAGTCCGGCCTACGCGGAACTCGGAGGCGCGCCGCAGGCGATCTTCGGCGGTGGCGACGGCTGGGTCTATTCCTTCGACGCGCGGGGGGAGAACGGGCGGTCCAAGCTCCT
>DNLZ01000260.1:2577-5137 GCA_003488325.1 Planctomycetaceae bacterium | reverse complement strand
AGGAATCACATCATCGGCACCCCGGTGATCCACGAGGGACTCGTCTACGTCGGCGTGGGCGAGGATCCGGAGCATGGCGAGGGCGTGGGGCACCTCTGGTGCATCGACCCGACGAAGCGGGGCGACGTGTCGAGCGAACTCGCCGTGAGCCTGACCGATCCGAACACGCCCCTGCCCCATCGCCGCAATCAGGCGGTCATCAAGGAACAGGGCGAGGTCGCCCGGCCCAATCCCGCCTCGGCCGCCGTCTGGCACTATCCGGGCCACGATGCCGACGGCGACGGCAAGCTCTCGTTCGAGGAGACGATGCACCGCACCTGCGGGACCGTCGCCATCAAGGACGGCCTGCTCTTCGTGGCCGACTTCAGCGGCCTGTTTCACTGCGTCGACGTGAAGACCGGCAAGCCGTTCTGGACGCACGACATGCTCGCGGCGGCCTGGGGCTCGCCCCTGATCGCCGACGGGAAGGTCTACATCGGTGACGAGGACGGGGACATCTCGATCTTCACCCTGTCGCGCGAGAAGGATCTGCTCGCGGAGATCAACATGGGCAACAGCGTGTACTCGACGCCGATCGCGGTGGGCGACACGCTGTACATCGCCAACAAGAGCCACCTGTTCGCGATCCGCGAGGGGGCCACGCCCGTCGTGCGGGCGCCGTGAGCCCGGCACGCGGTCCGGGGATGGGCGGTGTCGGAAGGGGGGATGCAGCATGCGTGGACTGTCGGAAGGCCGCGAGGCGACGGTGATCGGTGCGCCGCCGCGACGGGGAGCGTGCGGCGGGCGCCGACAGGCGACACGGGCGCTCGTCGCCAGGATCGTCGCCGCCGGCATCGTCGCCGCCGCCTCCGTGCGGGGCATGGCCGATGACGCCCCGCGGGCGGGCAGCGTGCCGCCCGAGATGCTCCTGGGAGCGCGGCGGGTCGCCGTGCTTGGCGACTCGATCACCTACGACGGCCGCTGGGTCGCCGACCTCGTCGCCTGGATGGAGCGCGAGGGAACCGAGGCCGAGGTCATCGACGTCGGTCTGCCGAGTGAGACGGTGTCGGGACTGTCGGAGGAAGGGCACGCCAACGGCTCGTTCCCGCGTCCCGACGTCGCGGAGCGGCTCGACCGCGTGCTGCGGGTGGTGCGACCCGACCTCGTGCTCGTCTGCTACGGGATGAACTGCGGCATCTACCGGCCGCTCGACGAGGAGCGGTTCGGGCGCTATCGGGCGGGAATGGAGCGTCTCCACGCCGCGGTGGAGGCGGCCGGGGCGAAGGTCGTCCACCTCACGCCGCCGGTGTACGACGCGCGGCCGGACAAGCCGGGCCCGGCGGCGGAGTTTTTCCCGGACGGCGAGGCGGCGGCCTACGACGACGTCCTCGCGGCCTACGGGGAATGGCTCCTGTCGAAGCGGGCGGATGGCTGGCTCGTCATCGACGTGCATGGTCCGATGAAGGCGGCTCTGCTCGCCGCGCGGGCGGCCGACCCGGCCGCGATCTTCGCGCCCGACGCGGTGCATCCCAACGATGCGGGGCACTGGGCGTTCTGTCGCGCGGTGCTGGCGGGCTTCGGTGACGACTCGTTCGCGTCCGCCGACTCGCCGGCGGTGCTGGGGCCCGTGCTGCCCGAGGTGACCGCACGGCTGCAGCTCCTCCGCGACGCCTACCTTTCGGCTGCCGGACACCTGCGCCCCGGCATGAAGGCGGGCGTGCCGCTCGCGGAGGCGGAGGCGCGGGCGGCCGCGCTCACCCGCTCGATCCGCACCCGCCGTCTCCAGCTCCTCGGCAGCGCGCACCAGAGCGGGGAGTGGCGGATGCCGATCGAGTGGCCGCGGCCGCCGGTGGTGGCACCCGGGCCGGCGCCGGCGGAGGCTGCGGCCGTGCCCTCCGACGCGGTGGTGCTCTTCGACGGCACGAATCTCGACGCGTGGGTCGACGGGAATCGCTGGACGGTGGCCGACGGTCTGGCGACCGTGCGGGACACCGACATCTCGACGCGCGAGGCGTTCGGCGACTGCCACCTCCACGTCGAGTTTCGCACGCCGGCCGATACGACCGGCAAGGGCCAGCAGCGGGGCAACTCGGGTGTCTTCCTCATGGGCCGTTACGAGATCCAGATCCTCGACTCGTTCGAGGACGGCACCGACAACCCGCTCACCTACCCCGACGGCCAGTGCGGCGCGCTCTACAAGCAGCGGCCGCCGGCGGTGAACGCCAGTCGCCGGCCGGGCGAGTGGCAGACCTACGACATCCTCTTCACCGCGCCGCGGTTCGCCGCCGACGGCAGCCTCGCCAATCCGGGCCGCGTGTCGGTGCTCCACAACGGCATCGCGATCCACGTCGACACCGAGATCCTCGGCGACACGGCCTGGCACGCACCGCCGACGTATCGTGCCCACCCCGACGCGCTGCCGCTGCGGCTGCAGAACCACGGCAACCCGGTGCAGTTCCGCTCGATCTGGATCCGTCCCGTCGCGGCCGTCGAGCCCGAGCTGATCGACTGAGCCCCCGGGCACGTTCGGTCAGACTTCGCAGACTTTGGAACAAGTCTGCCCGAGCAGGATGCGAGGAGT
>DNLZ01000260.1:0-2263 GCA_003488325.1 Planctomycetaceae bacterium | reverse complement strand
GCCGACCGTGGAAACCCTTGGCGTTTCCACCGGTCGGCCAAAGGGGGCAAAGGACACGTGGACAAAGGCCCTGGAAGGCTTTGTCCACGGACAGTCAAACGGGCACGGTCGCGGGCAGCACGAAGATCTTGCCGTCCCCCATGCGGCCCGTGCGGGCCACCTCGACGATGCGGTCCACCACCTCGTCGACGCGGGCGTCGTCCACCCACAGCTGGATTTCGACCTTCGGCAGGAAGGCGAGCGAGTACTCGCTGTCCCCGTACTGATCGAGGTAGCTCTTCTGGCGGCCGTAGCCCTTCACCTCGCGCACGGTGCAGGCCTCGAGCGGGGCGAGCCGCAACGCCTCGAGCACCTTCTCGGCCAGAAACGGCTTGACGACGGCGATGACCTGCTTCACGGCGGCTGCCTGACATGGAGCGGTGCGCCGACCGCCGGAGCGTCGCCGTGTTCGGCACCCGGCCGGGGCATGCGTCCCGGCCCGGTCGCACGAGCGCGGTCAACTGAAGAAGTTCTCGCCGAACAGGTTGAGGGGGGGCTTCGTCTCGACCGTGATGTCGCCGTGCACCTTCGTCTGGCAGGCCAGCCGCATCGTCTTCTCGTTGCCGATGTAGGCGAGCGAGACCGCGAGGCGGGCCGTCTCGAGGAGCCCCTTGGGGCTCGCGTTCTCCATCCCCTTGGTGATGAGCACCCGGCAGCTGCCGCACTGCCCGAGGCCGTGGCAGTTCACGAACCGGTGCACGCCCGGGTAGAGCGCCACACCCGCAGCCAGGGCCTCCTGCCGCAGGTTGGCCCCGTCGGGAACCTGGATTTCCTTCTTTTCGGTGGCGAACGTGATCGTGGGCATGGGAATCACTCGATGAAAACGGCCCCAGTCGCCGATACTGTAGCCTGCTGGGAGAGGTCCTTCCAGCAGTCCCGGTGAGCTGCCATGGCCGAACTGTCCAAATACCAGCAGACGATCGTCCGCGGGTACTACGCCAACCTCGACACCGCGCTGCTCCAGCGGCTCGGCGAGCGGGTGACCGACCTCTACCTCGCCGAAGGAAAGAAGCGGGCGAAGCTCTGGGACGGCATCGTCACGGCGTTGGCGAAACTCGGCGTGCCGCAGTCCCGCATCGACCAGCTGCGGGCATCCGACGACGCGAGGCGTCTGGCGGCGCTCGTGCAGGAACTGCACGGCAAGGAGTGAGCCGCACGCGGCACGAGACGCGGCCCGATTGACCGCGGCGACGGCCTCCCGCATCCTGTCGGGTCGGTCCGACCGTTCTCCCGCCACGCCGCACCCGCATGCCCGACCTGCCCGCCCCCGCGCACGTCCCGGCGCCCGCCGGCGGCGACCACGCCGCCCTCGTGGATCGCCTGCGCTGGCGGAAGTTTCCCGTCCTCGACGACGGATTCGTCGCGCTCGTCGACTGCATGGGGGACGATGGGGCCGTCGTGCAGGCCGCGCGGGTGAGCTACGGGGCGGGCACGCGGCGGGTCAGTGACGACCGTCAGCTCATCCGCTACCTGCTGCGCCACGCGCACACGACGCCCTTCGAGATGGCGGAACTGAAGTTCGTGGTGCGGGTGCCGATGGACTGCTGGCGGCAGTGGATCCGTCATCGCACCGCGAGCGTCAACGAGTATTCCACACGATACTCCCTGGCCATCGACGCGATGCAGTCCACGCCCGACGACGCCTGGCGCACCCAGGCCACCGGCAATCGGCAGGGCTCGGGCAACGCCGTCGCGTCGGACGTGGGGCGGCGGCTCACGGCCGAGGAGGAGGACCTCCAGCGGAACGCCCGGCGTGTCTACGAAGAGCGGCTCGCGGCGGGCATCGCCCGCGAGCAGGCCCGCAAGGACCTCCCGCTCTCCACCTACACCGAGGCCTACTGGAAGATCGACCTGCACAACCTCCTCCACTTCCTCGCGCTCCGGATGGACCCGCACGCACAGCTCGAGATCCGCCGCTATGCGGAAACGATCGGGCGGGAGATCGTCGCTCCGCTCTTCCCGCTCGTCTGGGAGGCCTTTCTCGACTACCGCGTCGAGGCCCTGCGTCTGACGCGACTCGATCAGGGCGTGATCCGCCGCCTTGCCGGCCGCCCGAGCGGTGCGTTTCCGGCGTCGCACGCCGACTTTCTCGCCGCGCAGGATCCCTCATGGCAGCCACTCGAGCGGTGCCGTGAGCGGGACGAATGCCTCGCGAAACTCGTCGCCCTCGGCCTCGTGATGGCCTAGACGGTTCTCGGGTTGTGCTGAGGCTCCGGCTCGGGGG
>DNLZ01000121.1:1474-4665 GCA_003488325.1 Planctomycetaceae bacterium | reverse complement strand
TCGGTGTAGAGCTCCCGCCCGACGACGACGCCCGTCGTCCAGTCCCGCCACTCCGTGTAACGGGCCTCGGGGGTCCGCACGCTCACGCCCATCGCCTCCGGCCGCTTCGTGGGCGTGCGGTCGTAGTAGGCCGGCCGAGGATGCTGCGTGAACGCGGCCATCTTGACGGTCGTCGAGGGATCGCGAAGCACCGGCATGAGGCTCACCCCCTCGAGGTGCGCGGGCCGATCGAGGCCGCACGCCTCCACGAGCGTGGGGAAGAGGTCGACGAGTTCCGCGAGGGCCGCCGTGCGGGCGCCGTTCCGCGACACGCCGGGCACGTGCACGAGCAGGGGCACCCGTGCGTCGAGTTCGAAATTCGTCGTCTTGCCCCAGAGCGTGTGTTCCCCGATGTGATAGCCATGGTCGCTGAGGAAGACCACGACCGTCCGCTCGGCCACGCCGCTGCGACCGAGTGCGTCGAGGAGAACTCCGACCTGGGCATCGAGGTAGCTCACGTTGGCGAAATACCCGTGCCGCATCTCGGCGACCTGCGCCGGCGAAGGTCGCCGCTGGTTCCGTGCCGGACCGAGCACCTCGGTGCTCTCGTGGAACGCGATGTCGGGCGCTCCCGCGGGACGACGACCGTCGGGCGGTGGCAGCGCCCCGCGGTCGTACAGATCCCAATAGCGACGCGGCGCGTTGAACGGCGCATGGGGCTTCCAGAAGCCGACCGCGAGGAAGAACGGACGATCCTTCACGTCGTCGAGCACCCGGATCGCCTCGGCCGCGACGCGACCATCGTAGTAGGCGTCGTCCGGAACGTCGCGGCACTCGCAGATTCCTGCCTGGGCATAGCCGAACCCATCGATCGTCGTGGCGGTGGTGGGCGGAAGCACGCCCGACACGAGCGGCCGGTCATCGCCGTGGTTGGCGTAGTGCAGGAACTCGTCCGCACTCCACGAGCCACGGTCACCCCGCACCTGCGTGTGCCAGTTGTGGAAGATCTTGCCGACGCAGCGGGTCGTGTACCCCTGCCCCTTGAACCATCCGGGCAGCGTCGGCACGTCGGGGTTCGGCTCGCGAAAATGGGTGCTGTTGTTCCAGACGCGGAGCGTATCCGGCCGGAGGCCGGTGAGCAGTGACGACCGCGACGGGTTGCAGACGGCCTGCTGGCAGTAGGCGCGATCGAACTGCACGGACCGCTCAGCCAGCCGACTGAGATGCGGCGTTCGGGCCACGGAGCCGTACGAGGCCAGCTCCGGCCGCAGGTCGTCGGCCATGATGAACAGCACGTTCGGGCGCCGCTCGTCGGCGGCCTCCACGATCGACCGCATGCTCGGGCAGACGAGGATCACGACCGCGACGAGGGCGAGCCGCCTCCCACCGCGGTGAAGGCGAGATCCGGGCCGGTGCACGCATCGTCCTCCTGCCACCGCGATCCTCCCGGGTGCGGGACACGGGCCCCTGCCTCCGCCGTCAGGGAGCGCGTGCCGGATTGAGATCGATCCATACCTCGTCGCCGACGGCGACGCGCTGGAGCGGCTCGGGGTCGAACTCGAGCTCGAGGCTGCCCGTCACGCGACTCCACACGACATGCGTCAACCTGCCCACGCGGGTATGGGTCCCGTTGTCGGTGCGATAGACCGCGTCGCCGAGCGCGACGTGCGGCCGCACGGTGAGGCCGCCGTTCCTGCCGAGATGCGCGGGCGTGTCGCCGAGATAATCGGCATCATGACTCTCGATGACCTCGAAGGAGAAGGCCGTGCCGGGCGGCGCGAAAGGCACGGAGGGCTCCGGGACACGTTCCTGCGCCGAGCCGACGAATGGCCGCAGCGCCACGATCCCCAGACCGAGTGCCCCGGCTGTCGCGATCGTCGTCATGACGCTGCATGCTCCGTGAAACCTCCCCTGCGACTGCAGCACGCGCATCACGACTGACTCCCTGGACGGACCACCTGAAGAATCGAAGGCGATCGGGCGGCACGCGGCCACCCGTCCTCGTGCGCCGGCCTCATGTCGGCAGGCTCCTGTGAAAGTGGACATGTTTCCAATGCCCCCCCGTCTTCCGCCAGATCCGCGTCTCCTCGCACGGCTTGGTGACGGGGCGGCCGGCATCGTCGAGCGTCTGCGTCAGGCGGACGTAGGCGACGAGCGCCACGGTGTCGGAAAGCAGCTTCACGACGGGTGAGGCGATCGTGGTCGTCACGGGACGCGGTGAGCGGGCAGGATCGGTCGGGAGCTTGAAGTAGAACTCGTGAAAGGGCAGTCCCTCGACGAGCTGCCCCCGGGCCTCGGGCTCGAAACAGGTCAGGTCGTCCGCCACGAGCCGACGGTAGGCCGCCCAGTCACCCGCGGCGACGGCGGAGAGAATCTGGCGCGTGAGGTCGAGAATCTCGCCCTCCACGGGGGTGGTCGCTGCCACAGCAGGGTCTCCAGGACGAGGGGGAACCGCGCGACGGGCATGCCGCGCGACAGGATCACTTCCAGGGCGAGTAGTCGGTGGGCACGAGAAACTCGGAACGCACGCCATCCTTCGCCTCCGTGAGCGAGCCGCCGGCCCGCTCCTCCGACGCCTTTCTCGCGCTCACCCACTCCGGATCCTGCCGAAAGGCGTCGAACGACGTGCGGGCCGCCTCACGGCTCGGGTGGGCGAGGAGGTAGATGAGCATCCGGTCCGCGTCCGGGCTTCCCGCCGCGGCATGCCAGTAGACGAGGTTGGTCATGCCGTGCTTCGTGAAGAGGGACATGGTGTGGTCCCGAAAGCGGCCGTCGAGCGCCGCCAGGTTGCCGGCCGTGGCCGTGTAGGTGCGGAGTTCGAAGACGCGATCACCGACGGCCGCGACCTGCGGCGTCGGGGAATAGTCGGTGGGCACGAGGAACCGCGTGACGATCTTCTTCACGAGCGGACCGTCCCTCTCCGACGCTGCGTGGGCGGACTTCCAGTCGGGATCCGCCAGAAAAGCCTGCCAGGAAGCGTCGCGGGCGGCCCGATCCGGATACGCGAGAAAATAGACGAGCCGCCGCTCCGGGTTGTCCCCCGCGGGCACGAAGTAAGCGACGTTCGTCATGCCGTGCTTCGCGAAGAGCTTCATGGTGTGCTCGCGGAAACGCGCATGCAGGGCGTCGAGCTTCCCCTCCGGAGCGTCGTAGACCCGCATCTCGTAGAGCCCGGGGTCCGCAACCGATCGCGCCATGGTCAGCAGCGACCA